>CACAQQ010000004.1 GCA_902534675.1 uncultured Prochlorococcus sp. | reverse complement strand
AAGGCTAGTTGTTAATGCTACAGGTAGACTTCATAGTGATTCTCTTCAACCAGAAAAAAGATTACAACATCTTGATAAAAAAAATATTATGGAAAGTTTTTCAATAAACGCCTTTTCTCCTATTTTATTAGCTAAAGCGATTGAAGAATTTATACCAAAAGATTTGGATTTTAATTTTGCAAGTATAAGTGCAAGAGTTGGTAGCATTGGAGATAATCAAACTGGAGGTTGGTATTCATATAGAGCTGCAAAATCTGCGCAAAATCAGTTTTTTAAATCTTTAAGTATTGAATGGGCTAGACGTTTCCCAAAGGCTACTATCACATTGCTTCATCCAGGAACAGTAGATACTGATTTATCTAGACCTTTTCATAAATTTGTTCCAGAACATAAATTATTTAGTAAAGAAAAATCCTCCCAATTTTTGATCAATATTATTAAAAATCAATCCCCGGAATCTACTGGAAAATTTATTGCTTGGGATAGCTCAGAAATACCCTGGTAATTTTTTAATTTCTTCAGAAAGTAAATTAATCTCAGCTTCTGTAGTCATTTGATGTACGCATGCTCTAAACCATTTTGGATCTTCTAAAACTCTAATCCAAATTTTCTTTTCTCCAAGTTTATTTACAAATTTATCCTTATCTTTAATATTTTCGATATTAAAACTAACTATCCCATTTAAGTACTTTTTTTCTAAAACTAATTCAACACCCTTTAATTGATTTAATTCATCCCAAAGTTTCTCACTTAATCTTTTGATATTTTCGCTTTTTTCTTTTTCATGGCAGTCTTTATCCAAAAGATCTATAGAATTACGAAGCCCTGCAAGTAAAGGAATGCAAGATGTAGCTACTTCAAACTTCCTTGCATCATCATGAAAAAGATTATCTGAAGGCTCATAAATGCCTTGTTCTTTTTTTAATGATTTCCAACCAATTATTGTTGGATCTGTTTCATGAATAAATCTATCTGAGACATAAATGGCTCCAAGTCCTTCTGGTCCACATGCCCATTTATGAGAAGTTATTGAATATAAGTCAGAATAAAAAACTTCTTTTTCAATATTTATGTGCCCAAAGGTTTGAGCACCATCAACAAGTAAATAAGAATCTGCTCGATTATTTTTTAATTCGATAGAAATTTGTTTTAAAGGAATTTTATATCCAAAATTCCATAAGATATGAGAAATAATTAGTATCTTAGTCTTACTATTTAGATTTTTCAAAATCTCTAAAATTATATTTTCGTCGTTTAGATTTTTAAGTTTTTGGATCGGCAAAATTTTGAATATTAATTTATTTCTTCTACAAAATTCTCGACTTGCAGCTACTACTCCAGGATGTTCACAGTCACTTATTAACAGCTCTTCTCCCTCTTCTACTTTTATTCCCCAAAAGGGCAAAATCATACCTGAAGAGATATTCTCGGTTAAAGCTACATTCTTTGAATTTACACCTAATTTTTGCGCAATGATCCTTTTTGTGGTCAATATTTCTTTGTAAATAAAAGGCCACATATTATTAGTAAATGGTCCTAAATCTTGGATAATTTCCCACGTTTTAAATATGGCTTCTAAAGAAGATTTTGGTAATGGTCCTTGACCTCCATAGTTGAAATAATACTTATTTTTTAATGCTGGTATTTGATCTCTTAGATTATTTCTCATGGAAATTTAAGTTATATTTTTAAACTCTTTAATTTTTTAAATATTGCCTACTAAAGTTACTGTTCTAAATTCTATATCCTCAATTACTTTCCAAGGTTCAGCACTCCTTTCTGCAAATTCTAAATTTTTAAATCCTAGTTCTTTAAAGTCACTTATAAAGTCTGGTTCATACCATGCTCCACTAATACATCCTGTCCATAGATCATGATCATTTTGCAATCTTAAAGGAACTTTTTTGTTAGAGACAATATCGCTAATTGCAATTCTTCCATTATCGTTTAAAACTCTTTTTATATTTCTTAGAAGGTTATTTCTAGATTCTGGACTTACCAAGTTTAAAACGCAATTACTTAAAATAATATCAACTGATTTGTCGGCGATTAATGGACTTAAATCTTTATCTAATTTATCAAGTTTTTCAATTGAACCTTCAAGAAATTCTGTATTGTTGAAACCTATATTTTTTGTAACTTCTTTAGAGGCTGATCTAGATAAAGAAAGCATATCAGGATTCTGATCAACTCCAATAACTTTCCCTTCTTTCCCAACAATTTGGGCACAAATAAAAGCATTTTTGCCGCTACCACTTCCAAGATCTAAGACTATATCATTTTTTTGAACATATTTAGTTGGATCCCCACATCCATAGTCTCTTTCTATAACCTCTTGAGGAATTGCTTCAAGTAAAACGGGATTAAACCCAACTGGTGTACAAAGACAACTTTCTTTTTCTAGTGCGGCTGAACCATATCTTTCTTGAATCGCATCTTTATGATCGAATTGATTAGATGCTTTATTAGATGTGGTTGTATTACAGCAACTTTCAGACATATTTTTTAAAGGACTCTCGATAAATATAGCCCAAAAAAAAAGCCCCTGAAAAGGGGCTTTTAATTTGTTTAATTAAATTATTTAGTGTAATTAACACCTCTGTAATTTAATTCTGCTTTTTCATTACTTGAAGAAGCGTCATCCATTCTATTGGTGTATACGTTTCTTCTGTAGGTAAGTTCAACAAGTTGCTTTTTAACAGCCTCTTTGTTTTGAACGTAGTTTTTACCTCTGTAAGTTAAAGTAGTCATGTTTCGATGTGACAACACGGCCATCCCCCGTTCCATGGTATGACTCGAACTGCGCCCTCAAATGAGGGTGAACGAAAAAGTAGCGATTGCTACCAAATTATTATAAGCGTATTTTTGACTGCATGTCTAGCTTTTACAAATAGAAACGAAGATTTAATGTTTTTTTAATTATTATCTTAGGTAAATTTTTTTATGAATAGTCTCTAAAAAGGTTTATGTTTATATTTGGTTTAATCTTCATGTAACTATTTATTTATGACAGGTTTTTTATATTTCTTGGGAAATACTTTAAGGTGGCCAGTATTAAAGCCAAAAGAATTTTTTTCACTACATGCTTATTTTTCAATTATTTATTTGATAACTTTTACTTTGAGTAAATATGATGTAAGCCAATCAAATTTAGTTTTTACTTTAGGAATTCTTGCACCTCTTTTAATCGCTATTGGTCAAGGACTTCCAATTGATTGCCTTGATATGGAATCATCTTTGGTGAAGGAATTAAAAACTAAATAATATATATTTCAGTTAAAAATTTTTATAAAACCTGGACAACTTCGCTTATTTCAGGAATCATTTCTTTTAACTTTCTTTCAATACCCATTTTGAGAGTCATAGTGCTACTTGGGCAACTACCACATGCTCCTTGAAGTCTGACTTTGACAATTGGACCATCTATTTCTGCAATCTCAACATTACCTCCATCAGAAATTAAAAAAGGTCTTAGCTCGTCAAGGACTTTTTCTACATTTTCGTTTGTCAGAGAGAGTGTTTCAGTACTCATAATTTTGGATTAACTTTATAATAAGCCTAGAAAGAAATCTGATTAATTGCAAAAAAGATAATTTTCTGTTGTGACTTCATCTAAAAATCCCACTAATGACAATAGCTACTTTGATGCAGTCTTAGTAGGAGCAGGGATAATGAGTAGTACTTTAGCCCTCCTAATTTCAGAAGTTTTACCAGATATAAAATTTCTTATTATAGAAAAACTAAATGCTCCAGGAAGGGAAAGTACTGGTGCTTTTAATAATGCAGGTACAGGACATGCGGCTAATTGCGAATTAAACTATACCCCTTTAGATGAAAAAGGAAATCTAAAAATAGATAAAGCGCTCTCAATAAATCGTTCTTTTGAAACATCCATGTCTTTATGGGCCTCATTGTATGAAGCAGGGAAGATTGATATTAAGAAGTTTCTAAAATTTATTCCTCATATTAGCTTTGTTTCTGGTCAGGATAATATTTCTTTTTTAAAAAAAAGATTTCAGAAAATGTCCGAAACTCCTGAATTTATCGATATGGAATTTTCTACATCTTTTGATGAAATTTCATCATGGGCTCCTCTAATAACAAAAGATAGAAATCCATCTACTCAAATTGCTGCTACCAGAATAGGTAGAGGAACTGATATCAATTTTGAGGCTTTAACTAAAGAGTATTTGTCATTAGTTTCTTTAAACAAAAATGTTGAAATTAGATACAAAACAGAATTAGTAGATTTAAAGAAAATTGATAAAAAACAATGGGAACTAGAAATCAGTTCTGAAGGTAGAAAAACTTCAATTAGAACTGGCTACGTTTTTCTTGGTGCTGGTGGAAAAACAATTAATTATTTACAAAAATCAAAAATTCCAGAAGCAAAAAGTTATGGTGGATTTCCTGTTAGTGGGAAATGGCTTATTTGCGAGAAAAAAGATCTAACAGAAAAACATAACTCAAAAGTTTATGGTAAAGCTGATATTGGATCGCCACCAATGTCTGTGCCTCATTTAGACACCAGATGGATTGATAATAAAAAACTTCTTTTATATGGACCTTTTGCTGGATTTACAACAAAATTTCTAAAACAAAGTTCATACTTTGATTTATTTAGTTCAATTAAAAAGAATAATATTTTTTCTATGTTAGACGTTGGTTTCAAGAACAACGATTTAATTAATTACCTAATATCACAATCATTAAAGAACCATAACTCAAGAGTTGAGAATTTAAAGAATATGATGCCATCAGCTAATCCTTCTGATTGGTATTTAAAGAATGCTGGTCAAAGAGTCCAAATAATTAAAAAAACTGAAGGTGGTGGTACTTTGAAATTTGGAACTGAGATTGTAAATTCATCTGATGGATCATTATCTGCTTTGTTGGGAGCCTCTCCGGGAGCAAGTACTGCGGTTTCAATTATGGTTGAGGTTCTAGAAAAATCTGTTTTATTTTTAAACGATAAGCATAATCTTCAGAAAAAAATAAATGACTTAATTTATCCAGAACTATCAGTCTCTGAAAATTACAGTACCTTCATAAAAGAAATTAAAAAAAGAAATAATTCCATTTTTGGTTTCCATCCATAATTCTAATTAGCTAATATTAATCAAGATGTAATAAGAGGAGAATTTTTCTTTCTATATGACTGATATATCTGTTTCAAAAATTAGAAATTTCTGCATAATCGCTCATATTGACCATGGTAAATCTACCCTTGCAGATAGGTTACTTCAAGATACAGGTACTGTACAGCAAAGGGATATGCAAGAACAATTTTTGGACAGTATGGATCTTGAAAGAGAGAGAGGAATTACTATCAAGTTACAGGCCGCTAGGATGAAATATAAAGCTGACGATTCCCAAGAATATGTTTTGAACTTAATAGATACTCCAGGGCATGTTGATTTCTCTTATGAGGTTAGTAGATCTCTTCAAGCTTGTGAAGGCGCCTTACTTGTCGTTGATGCAAGTCAAGGAGTAGAAGCTCAAACCTTAGCTAATGTTTATCTTGCCTTAGAAAATAATCTTGAAATAATTCCTGTTTTAAATAAAGTTGATTTACCAGGGGCTGATGCTGAAAAAATAAAACAAGAAATAGAGGAAATTATTGGACTTGATACATCTAATGCAATAAATTGTTCAGCAAAAACTGGAGTTGGTATTAAAGATATTTTGGAAGCAATCGTAAGAAGAGTTCCTCCTCCTCAAGATGAAATTAAACTACCTACAAAGGCACTGATTTTTGATTCTTATTATGATCCGTACAGGGGAGTTATTGTTTATTTCAGGGTGATATCTGGGTCTCTAAATAAGAGAGAAAAAATATTATTAATGGCAAGTAAGAAAAATTATGAACTTGACGAGATAGGAATAATGGCGCCTGATCAGCAGCAAGTTGATGAATTACATGCAGGAGAAGTTGGTTATTTAGCTGCTTCTATAAAATCAGTTGCTGATGCGAGAGTGGGAGATACGATTACTCTTTTAAATTCACCTGCCAATGATCCTTTGCCTGGATATAAGACAGCAAATCCTATGGTTTTTTGTGGCTTATTCCCGACTGATGCTGATCAATTTCCAGATTTAAGAGTATCACTAGAAAAATTACAATTATCTGATGCAGCTTTAAAATATGAGCCCGAAACCAGTAGTGCAATGGGCTTCGGATTTAGGTGCGGATTCCTAGGACTTCTTCATATGGAGATTGTTCAAGAAAGATTAGAAAGAGAATATGACTTGGATCTAATCGTAACGGCACCATCAGTTATTTATAAAGTTAATTTAAATCAGCAGGAACATATCTTTATTGATAATCCTTCTACAATTCCTGATCCACAACTTAGAGAATCAATAGAAGAGCCTTATGTAAAAATGGAAATTTATGCTCCCAATGAATTTAATGGAACATTAATGGGTTTATGTCAGGAAAGAAGGGGAGTATTTATAGATATGAAATACATAACAACAGATAGAGTTACCTTGATTTATGAAATCCCATTAGCAGAAGTTGTTACAGATTTCTTTGATCAAATGAAAAGTAGAACCCAAGGTTATGCATCAATGGAATATCATTTGATTGGCTATAGAAAAAATGACCTTGTTAGATTAGATGTTCTAATAAATTCAGAAAGAGCAGATCCATTAACTTCTATTGTTCATAAAGATAAGGCTTATGGAATTGGCAGAAGTTTAGTTGAGAAATTAAAAGAACTTATTCCAAAACAACAATTTAAAATACCTATTCAAGCATCAATCGGTAGCAGGATTATTGCAAGTGAAAGCATAAGTGCTTTGCGAAAAGATGTTTTATCTAAATGTTATGGAGGGGATATTTCAAGGAAAAAGAAACTTTTAAAGAAACAAGCCAAAGGTAAAAAGAGGATGAAGGCAATGGGTAAAGTTGAAGTCCCTCAAGAAGCTTTTATGGCAGTCTTGAAATTAAACCAGTAATTTCTTTTAATTTAAAATTTATAGCTATTTATTTTTAAAAGAATTGGGTATATTTCAGTTATATCTTTAAAAAAAGATTTTGGATATTAACTCATTTAATCGTGTCGGCGCAAATATTAGAAAAGCTGGATTTTTAATTGTACTTTTTTATCTTCTTGTTGTTTTAATAATGAAATTTTTAGAGGCCAATAATTTTTTTGGCTATTCATTTTCAATGTTAAGCAATGATATCTTTGCCCCTCCTTCTCTTAATCATTTTTGTGGCACAGATAGATTAGGAAGAGATGTTTGCTTAAGAACTTTGCAAGGATCATCATTAGCGATAGAAGTTGTATTCTTAGCTATTCTTTTTTCAATAAGTTTGGGTTTGCCATTAGGATTATTAAGTGGATATTTTGGTGGTTTCTTTGATAAATGCTTATCACTAATAATGGATACTATTTTTTCAATACCTGTAATTTTGCTTTCAGTTGTTGTGGCTTTTGTATTGGGTAAGGGTATCCTTAACGCGGCTTTGGCATTGTGTATTGTTTACTCTCCTCAATATTTTAGATTAATAAGAAATCAGACGATATTGGTTAAATCCGAAACTTATGTGGAGGCAGCTCAAGTTGCAGGAGCTGATGTTAAAAAAATTATTTTTAAATATATTCTCCCAAATGTAATAACACCATTGCCTATTCTGCTTACCCTAAATGCTGCAGATGCTGTTTTGGTATTAGGAAGTCTAGGATTTTTAGGCCTTGGCGTTCCTGCAGATGTCCCAGAGTGGGGAAGTGATTTAAATCTGGCTCTTGCCGCTTTGCCTACAGGTATCTGGTGGACGGCTTTGTTCCCAGGTTTGGCAATGTTTTTTTTAGTTTTAGGTCTTTCTTTTATAGGAGAGGACCTTGAAGAAATTTTTGAAAGTCAAAATTCTGAATAAATTTAGTTATCTGTAATAGGATCAAGTTCTCCTTGATCATTCAACTTTGGATATTCTTTAGCTGATTTTTTATACACCGCAGCTAATTCTGGGTAACACCATTCAAAAAGTGTTTTTTGATATTCATCTATATTTAACCCTTCTCCATTAGCGGGCAATAAACCTTTATTTTTTCTTTGGCGAACTGCTTCAAATAATAATATAGAAGCAGCAACTGAAACATTCAGAGATTGAACCATACCTCTCATAGGTATAAAAATTGATTGATCAACCATTGATATAAGTTCATTACTTAGTCCCCATTTTTCTGCTCCTAAAACAAAACATGTATTTTGAGAATAATTAAAATTTCTATAATCTACTGATTCACTATTAAGAGTCGTTCCATATAATTTAAAACCCTTATTCTTTAAATCAGATATTGCCGTGATAGTGTTTTCATAATTATTTAGTTTTACCCATTTTTGACTTCCTTGAGCAGTACTATTAAAAGTCTTAACGGCATTCGTTTTGCTAATAAAATTTGCTTCGAAAACTCCTGCTGCATCACATGTCCTTAATATCGCAGATAAATTATGTGGTTTATTGACATCCTCAACTAAAACAGTTAAGTTTTTCATTCTGCAATCTAAAACACTTTTGATTCGTTCAAATCTTCTTGGCAAAATTGACATTTATAATTTTTTCACACTTTTAAATTATATTCAAAAAATATTGATTACCTATTAAATCTCTTGGTTTATAATATTTTGGTAGTTTAAATTAACTCAATGGCATACATAGAATGGGACTATACATTAATAACAAGTATGGTAGAAAAACAAGGGTGGGATTTGCCTGATCGTGAATCGGAAGAATGGAATAAATTTAACGATGAATTAGGAGAAAAAATGAGAGGTGTTGGACTTATTTTTGAAAAATATTGTAAATTTACTCCTGATGTAGGAGAAGGAGTTCATCTTCTAGATGACTGATCATAAATAGTTTTAAACCATTGATGTATCCCTTTATCAATGGCTTATTAATTAATAAGATAATATAATTTCACTAAATTAGAACTGGCAATTATTAAGGCTTTATAAAGCTTGTAATCTAAAAAAAATTTTTTATTCCACAAAAAAGTTATTTAATTTCTATATTTGAGTAAATATGAAAAATAAATTAACATTTTTATTCGATGGAGGCTGTCCACTTTGTTTGAGAGAAACAAATTTTCTTAAAAAAAAAGATACCTTAAATCAAATTGCATTTATAGATATCAATAGTAAGGATTATGATCAAAGTCTTTTTAATGACATCTCATATTCAGAAGCTATGTCAAACCTGCATGGGATTATTGAAAATGGTGAAATTATTAGGGGACTAGATGTACTTGCATATTCTTATGAATTAGTTGGTTTAGGTTGGGTTTATTATCCCTTGAAGATTAAGCTCTTATCTCCATTATTGAGATTGGTTTACAGATATTGGGCAAAATATAGACTTCAAATTACAGGTAGATCCGATATTGAAAAACTTTGTACCTCAAAATGTGAACAATAAATATGGAAAGTATCGATATAGACAGAATAATAGAAATGTGTTGGGAAGATAGAACACCCTTTGAAGCTATTAAGTATCAATTTGGTTTAAAAGAGGAAGATGCGATAAGAATTATGCGTCAAAATCTTAAACCCAAATCTTTCAAAGTCTGGAGAAAGAGAGTTTCGGGAAGAAATACAAAACATATGGCCCTTAAAGATTCAACTAGATTTAAATCTACTCATAAAAGAAAATTATAAATTTTGAAAAATCTTTCTACTAAAACTTGTCCTGTTTGCAATAGGCCGTTTGAGTGGCGTAAAAAATGGAAAAACTGTTGGGATGATGTTATCTACTGTTCAAAAAGATGCAGTAACAGGAAGTCGCAAAGATGAAACAAGTATCAATTATTTTCCCGAATCAACTTTTTAGAGAAAGCCCAATTTTAAAAATAAATTGTGAAGTTTTGATTTTGGAAGACTCATTATTTTTTGGAAATGATAAATTTCATAAATTAATTAACCATAAAAATAAGTTAGTTTTTCATAGAGCATCTATGCTCGCTTATAAAAATTATTTAGAAATATCTGGCTTTAAAGTTTTATATATCGAAAACAAGAATAATGTTTCTACAGTTGATTACTTATCGGAATTTATTAAAAATAAATATCAGAAAATAAATCTCATTGACCCTCATGATTTTTTAATAATGAAGAGGATTAATAATTTTGTTGAAAGTAATAATTTAGCTTTAAATATTTTGCCTTCTCCTATGTTTATGAGCAGTGAAGATTTAAAAGACTTATTTGCATCAAATGCAAAAAAACCGCTTATGGGGAGATTTTATGAGAATCAAAGAAAGAGCCAAAAAATATTAGTTAATCCTGATGATACACCTCAAGGTGGTAAATGGAGTTTCGATGAAATGAACAGAAAAAAATTACCAAAAAAAATAAATATACCTGATACACCTAAATTACAAAAAAATAAATTTGTAGTTAATGCAGAAAGGTCATTAGCCAATTTTGATATTGAGTTTATTGGAGAAAGTAATAACTTTTTATATCCAACTAATTTTGAAGAGGCAGATGAATGGCTAAATGATTTTTTTAAACATAGATTTTTCTTATTTGGAGATTATGAGGATGCTATTTCTAAAGAAAATTCTTTTTTATGGCACAGTTTACTTTCTCCTCTTTTAAATAGCGGCTTATTAACCCCAGATGTAGTAGTAAAAAAAGCATTACTTTTTGCAAAAAATAATAATGTTCCTATTAACTCTTTAGAGGGTTTTATTCGTCAAATTATTGGATGGAGAGAATTTATTTGCCTCGTCTATAAAAAGTACGGAACAAAGATGCGAAATAGTAATTTTTGGAATTTTGAAGATAAGCCAATTCCAAAATCTTTTTATCAAGGAAATACAGGAATTGAACCAGTAGACGTTGTTATAAAAAATATTATTAAATTTGGTTATTGTCATCATATTGAGCGGCTAATGATTGTTGGCAACTTTATGCTTCTATGTAGAATTCACCCTAACCAAGTTTATAAATGGTTTATGGAAATGTTTATTGATTCCTATGATTGGGTTATGGTCCCAAATGTTTACGGAATGAGTCAGTTTAGTGATGGTGGTATCTTTTCAACAAAGCCATATATATCAAGCTCTAACTATGTAAAAAAAATGTCTAATTTTAAAAGTGGCCCATGGTGTGAAATATGGGATGGCTTATTTTGGAAATTTATTAAAGATAATGAAAGCTTTTTTAGAAAGCAATATCGTCTGGCAATGTTAACGAGAAATCTCGATAAAATGTCAGAGGAAAAATTAAATAATCATTTAAAAATTGCTGATAAATTTTTAAGTGATATTGAATAAATTAAGACTCAATAATTTATAAGTACCCTTGAAAAGTTAAAAGAATATTATATTATTACGGAATATTACATGCTGATGATAAATTAAAAAAAATAGAGACTTCAATGGAGATAGGAGTACTTTTTTTGAAAAGTAATATCACGGGTATTATCACTTTTTCAGAATTAGATTGGATAACTACCCATCAATCTAATTTCACAAGGCTGGAAGAATCCATAGCAATAAAGTTAGGCAGATTACTTGATGCAGGATTAATAAATATAGGTTGCCGTTTAAATTTCTGATTAAATTTTTTGTATATTAAAGTTATCTTAAAAAAAATAAAAATTATATTTTGAGCATAGGATATTTACAAAGAAAAGCAGCTTGGGAAATTTTATTAAAAGTTAGTTATGGTGATTTTTCTGATCATGCTCTTGAAAAGGTTTTAAGAAATTATCAATTTACACCTCTTGATATAGCTTTTATTACAGAATTATCTTTTGGATGTATAAGGTATAGAAAATTTCTTGATCTATGGATGGATCATACTTCAAAAATTACTCATAAAAAGCAGCCTCCAAGATTAAGATGGCTTTTACATATAGGTTTATATCAACTATTGAAAATGGATAAAGTTCCATTTCCTGCCGCTATCTCTACCACTGTAGAAGTAGCTAAAAAAACAGATTTAAATGGATTAGCAGGAACTGTAAATGCGATATTAAGAAATGCATCAAAAAAATTAGAAAAAGAAATTTTTCCTGAAATATCCCCTGATAGAAAAGAAAGAATTTCATATCTTGAATCATTGCCATTATGGCTTGTGAATGATCTTTATAAATGGGTAGGCAATAGTAAGGGTGAAAATATAGTTAAGGCGTTTAACAAAAAACCTTCAATTGATTTGAGAATTAACCAACTGAAAACTGATTTATATGAATTTTTGGAAATACTGCATGAAAATAAAATTGATGCTGAAATTATTAAAGATTTAAATAATGGAATTACTTTAAAATCTAATCCAAGATCTATTAAAAACTTACCAGGTTATAGTAATGGGCTTTGGACAATTCAAGATAGATCTTCTCAGTGGGTTGCACCTCTTTTAAATCCAAAAGAGGGTGAAAAGATTTTAGATGCATGTGCAGCGCCTGGAAGTAAGACTACCCACCTAGCAGAATTAGCAAATGATAGTGCTGAAATAATAGCTGTAGATAGATCAGAAAAAAGATTGAAAATACTTCAATCAAATTTAGAAAGGTTAGATTTAAAATCTGTAAATACCCTCAAGGCTGATGCAAGAAGATTGATTGAATTAAATCCAAAGTTTATATCTCATTTTGATAAGATTTTGTTAGATGCTCCGTGTTCTGGGATTGGAACTCTTTCAAGAAATCCAGATTCTAGATGGTCTTTAAGTAAAGAAAAAATAAAATCCTTAACTTTATTGCAGGAAAAATTATTAGAAAGTATTTTCCCTCTTTTGAAGAAAAATGGAACTTTGGTTTACTCAACTTGTACTATCTGTCCTTATGAAAATAATATATTAATTGAAAGATTTATTGAAAAAAACAAAGCTTTAAAATTGGTTAGTCAAAAGCAAATTTTACCTAGCTTAGACTATCCTGGTGATGGATTTTATTCTGCAATAATTACTTATAAATCTTAAAAATATAATTTATTCTTTAATTGGGATTTTATAAATTTCAGCTATAAATTTCTTCCACAAATAAGCTGCATTTCCACTAGATAATACAGATTCTTTGTTATCGTCGTAACCAATCCAGATCCCGGTTGTAAGGTTTTCAATTGAACCAATAAACCAAAGATCTTTATTCCCATCAGATGTTCCTGTTTTCCCATAAATTTTCTTTCCTTTTATATAGGCTGCTTTCGAAGTACCTTCCTTTACAGATTTTTCAAGAAGTGTATTTATTTTTTTGTTTACTTTTAAATCTAATATTTTCTTGGAAATAGTTTTGTTTTCCCAAATAGATTGATTATTAAATGATTCTATTTTTTCTAGGATGCTAGGGCTTTGAATCTTCCCATTATTATTTATTGCAGAATATGCATTTGTAATGTTTAAAAGATTATCTCCATAGGAACCAATAGCTAATGATGGGAATTCCTTAAACTCTTGCTGATAACCTAGACCAAATGAATTCGCTAGATTAATAATATTTTTTAAGCCGATTTTTTTTGTTATTGATATTGGAACTATATTAGATGAACTTTTAAATGATTCAATCAAAGATACTGAACCTCTATACTTATCAGAAAAGTTTTTTGGGCAATAACTTTCCCAGCATTTTGGTAAGTCTTCAAATTTATCGTTTAATTTTACCCCTTCTATTAATGCAGCAGCATAAGGAATTATTTTAAAAGTAGAACCTAAAGGCCTTACAGATGAAATCGCTCGATTATATTCATTAATTGATGGATTTCTGCTGGTTACCATTGTCCTGATTAGTCCTGTTTTTGATTCGATTGATAAAAGAGCAAACTCAATTTCATTAGGTCCAACATATCTTGAAATCTTTTGGGCTTTTTCTTGCCAATCTTTATTGATAGAAGATTTAATCCTTAAAAACTTATAATCATTTTTACTGTCAATCCTTTTATCTGTTTCCTCAAGAACATAATTTATTAGTAATTTATCATCTAAAAAATTATCAGCTTTTTGATAATTTAAGTTTATATTCTCTTTTAAAGCCTTATTCTTATTCGCGAGAGAAATATATCCATCAATATACATTGATTCAAGAACTTTATTTCTATTTTTAATAGCTAGTTCTATATTCTGATAAGGAGAAAAAATTGATGGAGCTGGAGCTAATCCTGCAATTAATGCTATTTCTGATAATGTCAATTCTTCTATAAGTTTTCCAAAATAAACTTGAGAAGCCTCGTTAACCCCGTATGCTCCTGATCCTAAATAAATATTATTCAAATATAATTTTAGAATTTGATTTTTGTCATATTTAAATTCAAGTATGAGTGATATAAATATTTCCTTTATTTTTCTTTGAAAACTCAAATCATTATTTAGAAAGAGTAATCTAGCAACCTGTTGAGTAATCGTACTCCCTCCCTCTTTAACATAACCACTTCTAATATTTTGAAGAAGGGCACGAGAAATACTTCTTAAATCTATTCCATTATGTTTATAAAATCTTTTGTCTTCAGAAGATATAAAAGAATATTTAAGAAAATATGGAATTTTATGCTTACTATTGTCTACTTCAAATTTGCGGCTTAATTTGCTTAAGATCTTATTATCATTTGATTTTATTACATAAGAATATTTGGTTACTAGAGATCTTTTATTTTTAGAGTTGTCAAATATTAATGAAGTAAAAATTAGACTATAAAAATAAAAAGATATTCCAGAAAAAATTAATATTGGAATTATAAAAACAAAAGATTTGAATTTAATCTTTTGCACTTTAAGCAACTAAAAAACTATGTCCTATTGCTAGAGCTGTAACTAACATCCCAGTTATCAGGAAAGGTTGGGCACTTGCTTGATATTTGACATCAAATTTTAGTGGATCTCTTAGTAACCACATATCTTGAAATGTAATTTGTGGAATTACCAATAAAACCAAAATTACGGATGCTAGATGTTGACCAATAATAACTAGTACTATAACCATTGCTAGTTGAAAAATATCAATTAGTCCTGCACTTATTCTACTTGCATTTTTAATCCCAAATACTACTGGCAAAGAGTTCAAGCCAAGCTTTGAGTCTCCTTCAACGCTTTTAAAATCATTGATAACAGCAATACCAAGTCCTGAGAGACTATAAGCAAGTGTTAGTAATGCCGTTACAATGGTTAATTTTCCAAACAAGGCCTGTCCCGCCCACCAAGGTAAAGCTATATATGATGCACCTAATGCATAATTTCCTAGCCAACCATTTTGTTTTAATTTGAGAGGTGGAGCAGAATATATATAACTAACAAAAGATCCTCCTAATGCTAAAAGTAATACTGAGGGAAAGTTATGTTTAGCATATAAATCTAATAGAAAGGCAACTATTAGGCCCGCAATAAGTAAAACCCAGATTTGAATTTTTACATCTTTTATTGATATCTTTCCAGAAGGAATTGGTCTATTCGGTTCATTAATTGCATCAATTTCTTTATCAAAAAAATCATTTATGGTTTGTGTATAACCAGCTAGAAGTGGCCCACTCATAAACATACATGCTAGTGAAGCTAAAACGTTACTAAATGTCCATTCAAAATTTCCACTTGCCGCTGCTCCACAAATTACCCCCCATATTAAAGGTATCCATGTTATTGGCTTCATTAACTGTATACGAAGTTTCCATATACTTGAAGTCTCTGAGGCACCCTTAATTCCTAATAGTTGTTTTGGATCATTCACTTTACTCTTTAACCCTTCTCAATTTCTTCTGGGAAAAACCAGTTTTGCTCACCATTCTGAAATTTTGCAGTTATTCCAATACTCCTGCCGTCTGTCATTTTATAACCTGTTATTACAGCTTTAGGGTTAGAGGAAATTTGATCAATTAATTTCGATGGTAGTCTATCTTTTACTTTATCAATGTTAATTTTGATTTTACTACCGATTTTGGGTAATAATTTTGTTTCAGCCATAAGAGGTAAAATGGAAGTTATTATGCAAGATTAACAGCATTTGGACAATTTTTACTAAAATGGTAGCTCTTCGTTTAATTCCTTGTTTAGATGTCGCCAATGGCAGAGTCGTAAAAGGTGTAAATTTTGTAAATCTAAGAGATTCAGGGGATCCTGTTGAGTTGGCTTGTAGGTATTCTGATGAAGGAGCAGATGAATTAGTATTTTTGGATATTCGAGCGAGTATAGAAAATAGAAATACATTAGTTGATCTGGTGGCAAGGACAGCAAAATCAGTAAAAATTCCTTTTACAGTGGGTGGTGGAATAGATTCTGTTTATTCTATTAATGATCTTTTAAGAGCAGGCGCGGATAAAGTTAGTTTGAATTCTTCTGCGGTTAGAAACCCTGATTTAATTTCTAAAAGTTCTAAAGAATTTGGCTCTCAATGCATTGTGATAGCAATTGATGCTAGAAGAAAACTTAATAAGTCGGATCAATGGGAGGTTTATGTAAAAGGAGGGAGAGAAAATACCGGAATAAATGTATTAAGTTGGGCCAAGAAAGTTGAAGAATTAGGAGCTGGGGAAATTTTACTAACTTCAATGGATGGTGATGGTACACAGAATGGATATGATTTAAATTTGACGGAATCAGTTGCTAATATTGTGAACATTCCAGTAATTGCATCTGGAGGAGCAGGCTGTCTAGAAGACATTTATAATGTTTTTACAGAAGGTAGGGCATCTGCAGCACTTCTTGCATCATTGCTTCATGATAAGAAACTTACTTTACAGGAAATAAAAAAATTCCTCATCGAAAAGAAACTTTCAATAAGACCGTATGAATAGAAATTGAAATCTATCCCAAAAAGATTATTTAAAATTTAAAAATGAAATTTACAAAAAACATCGAAGTCAAAAATATATTTAATAAAATTTCCTATAAATATGACTTTTTAAATAGTCTATTAAGTTTTGGACTTCACAAACTATGGAAAAGGAAATTAGTTTATTTATTAAAACCTTTAAATGGTGAAGATTGGGCTGATTTATGCTGTGGTACTGGAGATTTAGCATTCTTAATTTCTAAGAGAGTAAGTCCAAAGGGCTCAATTACTGGTATTGATAGTGCCGAGGATATCTTAAATATTGCAAAGAAAAAATCAGAGATAAAAAAAAACAAATTTATTAATTGGGAAATTAAAGATGTTTTAACAATTGATGTTTGTTCGAAAAAATTTGATGGGATTTGTATGTCCTATGGATTAAGAAACTTGAATAATGTCGAAGAAGGAATAAAAAAAGTTTTTTATCTTTTGAAGAATAAAGGAAGAGCAGGATTCCTAGATTTTCATCACGCAACACAACATTCTTTACCTAATATTTTTCAGAAATTGTATTTGAGGATTATTGTAGTAACAATTTCTAGTCTTTTTAATTTGAATAAGGAGTATGCCTATATTGAAAAAAGCATTAAAAATTTTCCAAAGAAAAATGAGCTGATAAAAATTGCAAAGGAAGTTGGATTTAAAAAAGTTGAATATAGAACTATTTTTTTTGGACAAATGGGGATATTAATTTTATTTAAATAAATAATTTACTTATAGATCTTTTCTCCAACATAAAGAACACTTATTCCATCTTTTGATTTCGCCCTCAGGAGTTGGGGAATTACAGATCTTACAAATGCTCATATTATTTTTATGGATTCTGCTGGGATGATTAGCCCAAACTATTTTTGAATTATTAACTTTAATATTTTTATTTTTGAGTTCATAATTCTGTATTATTTTTATTTCATTCAAAGTTATTCCAATTTTCTCTATTCTTTCTTTTAATTTATGCTTGTTATATATTAATGCTTGACGCCACTGTGGGTTGTTTACGGCAATTGTAAGAGTTTTTTTGTCAATATTTAATGGTTTGCATTCTTGAAATAATTCCGATCCGATTAAGTTCTCCCAGTTTTCGTTGATTTTAGAAAGCTTGTCTAAGTCTCCTAATGATTTTTTAAAATTATCAAGACAATTTTTTAATGGATTTGGATTCCTTCTCTTCAGGATTGGCAAATACTTTTTATCCAATTTGAAAAATTTTCTTATTAAGACTAAAGTTAATCTAATCTTAAAAAAGATGCTTGTCGTTTTAATAAAGAATTTGTGAAAGTTATAGGATCGGTAGCTAAAACAGCTTTTTATTTAAAAAAAATTCAGGGTCAATATCCAAGTTGGAAACTTCATTACAAAATAAAATGTAAAAGTACAGAAAATGAGCTTTCAAACTTGCTTGGATATTCTGAAATTAAGAGAAACAAGCCAGTAGCGATAATAGCAAGAGAACAGTTTTCAAGCTTTGGCCAAAACTCAAAAACTTGGGTTTCCCCAAAAGGAGGGATTTGGTTAAGTGCAGCTTACCCAATATTTTCAAAAGAATTTAAAAGCCAAATATTTAATTTGTCTTTGGGAATTAAGATATGCGAAATGCTTAGACAAGAAAATATAAATGTTTTTTTGAAATGGCCAAATGATATTTTTTTTGGTTCAAAAAAGTTGATTGGATTTTTACCAAGGGTGATAACAAGAGGCCAGAAAATCATCTATGTAAGAGTCGGTCTCGGAATGAATGTTTTAAATCGCACTCCATCAGAAGGTATTGCATTGTCAAAAGTACTTAAAACTAAGAATATTAATCAACATTATTGGACAGCCAAAGTTCTTAAAGCTTTTCACGATTCAATTGAATGTAATAAGAAAAAAGAATATGTTATCAAATCTGCAAATAAGTTGCTCACTAAAAGTTTTTTACCTAGTGGTTTTTCCCCTAATGAATGGAAAATTAAAGATATTGATTCGAATGGGAATTTAAGAATTCAGAATGAAACGCAACTAAAGGTAATTAGAAGGTTCTGAATTTAATTAACTTTTAATTCAACTATTTTCCCATCTTTAAATTTGGCTATTTTTTTTGCACGATTTGCAACATCATCTTCGTGCGTAACTAAAACAATTGTTATTCCAGATTCGTGAAGTTTGTCAAAGAGATCTAGTACATCTTCAGTTGTTTTTGAATCTAGGGCTCCAGTGGGTTCGTCTGCTAATAATATTGCAGGTTTATTGATAATAGCCCTAGCAATAGCAACTCTTTGTTGTTGCCCTCCTGATAATTGGTTAGGGCGGTTATTCATTCTTTCAGAAAGGCCAACTTTTTTTAAGGCATTTTTACCTCGCTCTAATCTTTGTTCAGGCTCAATACCAGCATAAATCATCGGTAGAATTACGTTTTCAAGTGCCGTTGCGTCTGAAAGAAGATGAAATTGTTGAAAAACAAAGCCTAATTTTTGGTTACGTATCTCAGCTAGGTCATCATCAGATAAATTTTCAACAGGGATACCATTTAATTTATAAACTCCTTCAGATGGCCTATCTAGACATCCAATAATATTCATAGCGGTACTTTTACCTGACCCACTTGCTCCCATTACAGCTAAATAGTCTCCTTTGTAAATTTCTAAGTTTATGCTGTCTAAGGCCTTTACAGTTAGATCATCTTTCCCGTATGTTTTTGATATTTTTTCTAAACTTGCGACTTTCTTAGACATTTCTTTAAAAATTCTTCTAGGAAATATTGTTTGTTATAGCGATAACATCTTGTAAAAAAGGAGTTTCTGAAACTGCTGAGTTAGCTAATTTGAATAGAGGGTTAGACAGGATTCCACCAAGAGCTGTTACCGCAACGCAAGTATAAAGTGCAACTCTCAATGGAGGTAATCCTTCAATTCCCCAATTAATTTCAGGATATGATTTGACTATTTCAGAAGCTTCCTGTGGTTCCTTAACCACCATCATTTTTATTACTGAAATGTAATAATAAATAGATATAACTGAAGTTACTAATCCAACTATTACTAATAGATATTGATGATTAGCCCAACCTGCAAAGAACAAATATATCTTTCCAAAAAAACCTAACATTGGAGGTAAACCTCCAAGAGAAAGAAGACAAAGGCTTAAGCCTAATGTAATGAGAGGATCTTTTTGGTAAAGTCCAGAGTAATCAAGAATTCTGTCAGAACCAGTTCTTAGTGAGAAAAGTATTACACATGAAAATGCTCCTAAATTCATAAACAAATATGCAGCTAAATATAAAACGGCAGCTGATAAACCATCTTGTGTCCCAGATACTATTCCAATAATTACAAATCCAGCTTGTCCAATAGAACTGTAAGCTAACATCCTTTTCATAGATGTTTGAGCTAGTGCTACAACATTTCCTAGGGCCATGCTTAAAATGGCCAATAAAGTGAATAAAAGTTTCCATTCTTCATCGAAAGAAGAAAAAGTAGTGCTTAATATTCTTATTGCAAATGCAAAGCCAGCCGTTTTTGACCCAACAGATAAAAAAGCAACTACAGGAGTAGGTGATCCCTCATAAACATCAGGAGTCCATTGATGAAACGGAACTGCAGCGATTTTAAATGCAACAGTTGATAAGACAAATACAAGGGCAAGAGAAGTAATGAAAGATGGCTTGTTGATAATTTCTAAACCAATTGTTACTAAGTTTGTTGAACCACTTAATCCATAAAGAAAAGAGGAGCCATATAAATAAACTGCTGCCGCTGCTGACCCAACAAGCAGGTATTTTAAAGCTGCCTCTGAACTTCTCGGGTCTCTCTTGAGATATCCAGAAAGTAAGTAACTTGCCACCGATAAAGTCTCAAGAGATATAAATATACTAATAAGGTCAGTAGATCCACACAAAAGCATTGCTCCAAGAGTAGCTGAAAGAACTATCGCTGCGAATTCTCCAATAGGGCTTCCACTTTGTTCCGTATAACGCCAACTAATAAGTAAAGAAATTAAAGTTGATAAAGATATTATTGCTCTAAATGCGATTGCCAAATTATCTGAGTTGAAGGATCCAAGAAATGCACTTTCAACTGGATTACTCCATTGCAAGGCCAAACTAATAAGAGAGCTGCCAATTGATAAATAGCAAATTATTGGTGCCCATTTTGAAGCAGTTTTTTCTCCCGCTAAATCTACAAGAAGTGTCCCAACGATACCTAGTAAAATAAAAGCCTCTGGAATAATGGCTTGAGCATTTAAATTAATTGTAAAGATTTCGTTGGGCACTTTATTAAATTGGATTAAATTAGATGTTTGATTGTAAGAGTCTAAGAGTTAATCTTAACTTGATTATAATTTGTAGGTATGATTTTTGAAATTTTCAGAAGAAATTACTTGAAAAAGTTTCAAATAATCATAATATGCCCTAACTGAACAAAAACACCAATTTTTGAAATAAACCTTGGATCACACACTTGTTATTGTTGAAAGTCCCACCAAAGCAAAAACTATAAGAAAGTTTTTGCCTTCCAATTATGAAATTCTTGCTTCAATGGGTCACGTAAGAGATCTTCCAAAAGGAGCTGCCGAAATCCCTGCTGCAGTAAAAAAAGAAAAGTGGTCAAGGATAGGAGTCAATACAACAGAAGATTTTGAACCACTTTATATAGTTCCAAAAGATAAGAAAAAGGTTGTTAAAGAGTTAAAAGATGCATTGAAAGGTGCGACCCAGCTTTTACTGGCAACTGATGAAGATAGAGAGGGAGAGAGTATTAGCTGGCATCTCCTGCAAATACTTAAGCCTAAAATACCAACCAAGAGAATGGTTTTTCATGAAATTACGAAAAAAGCAATTAATAAAGCTTTAGACCAAACAAGAGAAATTGATATGGAACTTGTTCAGGCTCAAGAAACAAGAAGAATCTTGGACAGGCTTTTTGGATATGAATTATCCCCTTTACTTTGGAAGAAGGTAGCCCCTCGATTATCTGCAGGTCGAGTTCAATCAGTTTCTGTAAGACTTCTTGTTAGGAGAGAGAGAGAAAGAAGATCCTTTAAAAAAGCTAGTTACTGGGGGATTAAAGCATCCCTAGTAAAAGATAATATTACTTTCGAAACTAAGTTGTTCAGTTTAAACGGTCAAAGAATTTCTAATGGTTCCGATTTCGATGAACAGACCGGTAAATTAAAACAAGGAAATAAATCCTTAATAATTGGAGAAGAAAAAGTAAATGATTTATTGAAGACTTTTTCCTCAGAGGATTGGTTAGTCTCAAAAATCGAAAAAAAGCCATCCACTCGTAAGCCAGTTCCTCCATTTACAACTAGCACACTACAACAAGAAGCAAATAGGAAGCTTCGTTTGTCTGCTAGAGAAACTATGAGATGTGCACAAGGGCTATATGAGAGAGGTTTCATAACATATATGAGAACTGATTCAGTGCATCTTTCCGAACAAGCCACAAGAGCTGCTAGAGAATGTGTCAGTTCTATGTATGGAAAAGAATATTTATCTAACTCACCAAGACAATTTAATTCAACTGCAAGAAATGCTCAAGAAGCACACGAAGCTATTAGGCCTGCAGGTGAGGTATTTAAAACACCTAAGGAAACTAATCTAACTGGTAGAGACTTATCTCTTTACGATTTAATCTGGAAAAGAACTGTTGCTAGTCAAATGGCGGAAGCTAGGCTAACAATGATTAATGCTGAAATTAGAGTGGGGGATGGATTATTTAAATCGAGCGGGAAAAGTATTGATTTCGCAGGATTCTTCAGAGCTTATGTAGAGGGAAGTGATGACCCAAGTACATCCCTTGAACAACAAGAAATTATTCTCCCAAACTTAACAACAGGAACATGTCTTGAAGTTAGCAATAAGGAATCTACTTTTCATGAAACTAAACCTCCTGCAAGATATACAGAGGCTGCATTAGTTAAGGTACTTGAAAAAGAAGGGATTGGAAGACCTTCTACCTATGCAAGCATTATTGGGACAATAGTGGACAGAGGTTATGCGAATATATCCTCCAATACTTTGGCTCCAACGTTTACAGCTTTTGCTGTTACTGCTCTATTAGAAGAACATTTTCCTGATCTGGTTGATACTACATTTACTGCAAAAATGGAATCTTCATTGGATGAAATATCTTCAGGCAATCTTGAGTGGCTACCATATCTCGAAACTTTCTACAAAGGTAAAAATGGATTGGAGGTAAAAGTTCAGAAAACAGAGGGTAATATTGATGGTAAAGCTTATAGACAAGTTGATTTCGAAGACCTTCCTTGCGTAGTCAGAATAGGCTCAAATGGACCTTGGCTTGAAGGTACAAAAATTGATGAATCTGGTAACGAAATTCAGGCTAAAGGTAATCTTCCAATGGATATTACTCCTGGAGATTTAGATATAAAGCAAGTTGATCAAATTTTAAGTGGCCCATCAGATCTTGGCACTGATCCCAAAACTGGGGAAAAAGTCTTTTTAAGATTTGGCCCTTATGGACCATACGTACAATTGGGAAATAATGATCAAGATAAAGCTAAACCCAGAAGAGCTTCATTACCTAAAGAGTTGAAAACTGATGATCTCACTCTTGATGAGGCTCTTGTACTATTAAGTTTGCCTAGATTGTTAGGAGCTCATCCTGAAGGAGGATTTGTTGAGGCTGATAGAGGAAGATTTGGCCCTTATATCAAATGGATTAAAAATGAAAATGAATCTGAAAACAGATCCTTAAAGAAAGAGGATGATGTTTTTACAGTTGATATAGAACGAGCATTAGAAATTCTTGCGATGCCAAAAATGGGTAGAGGTGGTCAAGAGGTTCTTAAAGACTTTGGAAAACCGAAAGAATTTAAAGAAAAAATTCAAATATTAAATGGAAGATATGGCGTCTATTTAAAATGTGGTAAAACCAATGTTTCGATTGCCAAAGATACTGACATAGAAAAATTTACGATAGATAACGCAGTCTCTCTTTTAGAAGAAAAACTAAAAGACAAAAAAGGCGCAATTTTAAAAAAAACAAAGATTAGTAATAAAAAAACTACAAGGGAAAAGAAAAGTTAGAAAAAATATGATTTTTAAAAAAAAAGAATTTTTTTTATTAATTTTTTTAATTTTCTTGCAATCATGTTCTGGAGGGAGGATTGGAAATTTTCTTGAAAGTAGTTTTAATGATTTAGAAAAAACAAATAAAAATGAAGATTTACAAAATAACTTATTAAATAAAAACGATATAAATTTAGAAAAAGAAAACAAAAAATTTGATGATAAAAAAAATAAAAAAATTAAGAATCTTTCAAAAAAAAGAAAAATTGAGCTTCAATCTTACAAAATAATATTCATTTTAAAAGATGTAGATCCAAAAGATCCCACGGAAGAGTTAAGTTCCATATTGAGTAATTCTGAGGTAAATTTTGAAATAGAAAAGATTGAACGCATCTTAGATTCAAAAAGTAAAAGTATGAATAAAAATTAATTAAAAATATTCAACAAAAAATGAAAATAACAACAAAAACTGAAGCATTAAATATTGTCGAGACCTCTTATTTAGCATCTCTTTCGTCTTTATTATGGGTTGCATTATATTATCTGCCAATTGGGGGAGCTTTATTAAGGTTGATTTTACCCCTCCCAATGATCTTGTTGCACTTGAGAAGAGGAACTAAAATTGCATTGGAAGGACTTTTAGTACAATTTCTACTTTTATTCATAATTATGGGTCCTGTTAGAGGAACTTTATTTTTATTTCCTTATGGGATTTTGGCTTTTTGGTTAGGTTGGTGTTGGTTTAAAGAAAAGAGTTGGAAACTTAGTTTAACTGGGGGAGTTGTTATTGGAACCCTTGGCTTCTTAATAAGAGTAATAGCGTTATCTACGTTGGTTGGAGATAATCTTTGGGTGTTAATTACTAGAGCGAGTTATGGTCTAATAGAAAAGTTAATTGGATTATTTAATTTACCTTTATATCCCTCAATTTTGAGTATACAATTAGGTGCAATTTTATTAATAATTTTTCAAGAAATAGTTTATGTTCTAACTGTACATGTAGTTGCCTATTCTCTGTTCCCTAGATTCAAATTAACCATCCCAGATCCTCCAAGATTGTTAAATAGCTTAGTTGATTTTAATAATTAAAAAAAGTAAGAATGTACAGTACAGAATTAGGGATAAATTTTTTTGGTAGTGAATCCAATAAAAAAAGACAACTTAATAAGATAGAAATACTGAAAAAGAATATTAAAAATTTAAAAATATTTCTTATAATTGCTGGCACTAATACATCTCAAATTCCAGGAATTTCTGCAGCAGGTATTAATCCAAAATCGAGGAGAACAACTGCGCTCGCAGATGCCGAATTTTTGCTTGAGGGTGCTTCAAAAGATCATAAATATAAATTGCCTCTTCTCAATGCAGGAGTAACTCCGGCCCTAATCAGTCATGTTTGTTCAAAGCTTATAAATATTTATCCAGTTATTGTTCCTTTGGGAATAGGAGCAAAGCCTTATTTTAATCATTTGGTTGTAGAAGATAAAAATTTGGGCCCATCAAATTGTCTTACTACTGGTAAATCAATGACTAAAGAGAGAGTTTTAAATCTTTATGAAAAAGGTCTTGCGATAGGAAAATCCTTAAAACAACCAGTTTTAATTTCTGAATCTGTACCGGGGGGCACCACAACTGCTCAGGCAGTAATGGAAGCTTTTGGTTTGAAGGTATCTAATTTAGTAGGGAGTAGTTTATTTAAAGCTCCAAGAGAACTAAGAAGACAAGTAATTAAAAAAGGACTTTACAATGCAAATTTCAAGGCTGATTCCGACTCTTTTGATGTTGTCGCGGCAGTAGGTGATCCTTTCCAAGCTTTCTCAATGGGTCTATTAATTGGTGCCAGGTTAGTAAAACAGCCTGTAATATTGTCTGGA
This sequence comes from uncultured Prochlorococcus sp., assembly GCA_902534675.1. GTDB lineage: Bacteria > Cyanobacteriota > Cyanobacteriia > PCC-6307 > Cyanobiaceae > Prochlorococcus_A. Next base: position 23,036 of record CACAQQ010000004.1, on the reverse strand, counting down.
GGAAGTCAGATGTTAGCAGTCATTTTGCTTGTATTAGAATTTTTAGATGAAAAAAATAAAGATGAATTTATTGAAGATGTTTTTATTGCAACAACTGGATGGCTTGTGAAAGATAATTCTTTAAATGATTTAGTAAATCTAATTAATGAAAAATATGATGTCAAATTATTAGGTTTAGCCAGTCCTTTAAATTTCAAATCTTCAAAATACAAAGAATTGAAGGATTATGAATTAGGTCATGTAAAAGAAGGTGTAGGTGCTGGTGGAATATCATTGCTTGCTTTCTTAGATGGATTTAAAAATGAAGAAATAGTTTCATTGTGTCAACAAAATCTGGAAATGATGAAGGGCCTAGGTCAAATTTCTTTAGAGAAGGATTGCTGAATGTTTTCAAAATTTGCAACCAGAAGAGAATTTTTAAATTGTGGTAAGCTTTCGCTTTTATTTTTCTTAAACTCTTGCAGTAATCTACCTAATAAAGTAAAAATTGCATTACAAAATTCTTTTTATCCAGAATCTTTTAAAGATACGATTCCAAAAGATTGGAAGCAGGAAAAAATTAATTTTGAAAATATTCGGCTACAAAAAAATAGGAACACAATTCTCAATTCTGACTTTACTTTAATAAATGATGGATGGATTTCTAGTATAGATTTTTCAGAATTTGAAAAAATAAATGAATATGCACTGTTCGAAAATTTGGATAAGAGATCAATAGATTTTTTGGGAAGCTTTAATCAAAATCTGAGGAGAAAATTATTTCCTATTGGCGTAGTACCCTATACAATTATCATTAAAAATAATAAAGACTTAATAAATTCAGCAAGAACATCTTGGGATTTTCTGCTTTCTAAAAAATTAACTGGGAAAATTATTTTTCCACAAAGTCCTAGAATAATATTGTCAATTGCTCAAAAAATTAATTCATCTAATTCTTTAAAAAAACTCAAGAGTCAAGCAATGTTATTTGATGATAAAAATATGCTCAATTGGTTGATTAATTCTGATGCTATTGTTGCAATAGTTCCTTATAGTCTTTGTTCAAAATATTTAAAAATAGATCCAAGGCTTTCTTTAGTTTTCCCTAGCCAAGGCGTACCTTTGATGTGGCATTTTCTACTTAGTCGATCAAATCTAAATAATGCAATATTAATTAAATGGATTAAATCTTTAGAAAATAAATCAATAGTAGATAAATTAGTAAGTCAGGGTTGGTATCTTCCATTCAATAGTTATTATTTGCAAAGTAAATATAAAACTGAAATGTTCCCCATCTCAGGACCTTCTGAGAAATGTTGGGAAAATAGTTGGTCCTTCCCTGTCTTAACAAATGAACAAAAAATTAATCTTAAAAATATCTGGAATGAGTCCTTATCCCCATAATCTTTTTGTAGGATTTTCAATTAATAAGTTATGAGTTTCCTTTAATAAATTTGGTATATCTAATTTACAAGGACATTTAGGAACACATTCATTACATTCTTGACAAAATGAGGAATTTTTTTCTTCCCACCAGTGGCCAGCTTTTCCTATTAAATTATATCTTTCTTTTGAAAATTCTAATTGGCCATAACCAACAGATATATTTCTTAAACGAAGTATTTCTGGAATAGGCACTTCATTTGGACATGGAAGACAAGATCTACATTGTTCACATTTGGTTGAGTTTAATCTTTCATTAGAAACTTCCTCAATATTATTAAGGGCGCTTTTTTCAAGTTCTGTAAGCTTCTCGAATGAGTTTCTAAGTTTATGCGCAAATTCAAAATCTTTTTTGTTTGTCGCCCCCAAGGATAAAGTTGTAATGCCTTTTGCTAGAAGAAATCGATACGCTAATTCTAATGGATGAAAAGGCTTAGAGGCCTCTATCAAAATATCACTTGGAGAATATAATCTACCGCCTTTATCTGCAGGTGATATTGCTAAAACTCCCATACCTTTTTTTATAGCTTCCTCTGCTAAAGCAATCTTAGATTGATCTAAATAATGTAAATGAAGACTACAAAAAGTAAAAACTTCACATTTAATTGCATCTTTAATTAGTGAATAACTTCCGTGAGAACTAAAACCGACTTGATCAACTAGTTCCTTCTCAAGTATCCAAGATATGAATTTCTTACCCTCTCCAGCAAGAACCCAATCTAGATGTTGTTTTAAGTTGAGTCCGTGAATTGCAAGATTATTAATTTTCTCGCGATTTAAATTTTTCAGAGAATTTTTAAAATTATTTTTTAAAAAGTTAAAATCACCCTTTGGTAAAACTTTGGAAGTAATCACCCAATTTTCTTCTTTTATATTCTCTTCTATTGCTAATTTTTTTATTGAATTTCCAATAAGTGATTCAGCATCACCATAAGAGGGTGCTGTTTCTATGTGGTTAATTCCTACATAATATGCATTTTTTATTATGCTATACATTTTTTCGAGACTTTCAGTTGCTCGCATTGTCCCCAAAGTGAATAAGCTCACTTTCGCCCCTCTACCAAATGATCTTTTTTGTGAATTAATAATCATCTAAATATGATCAATTTCTTTTTATTTACTCTTTAATTTATTTATAGTTGAAAATCATTTAAAGTAAATTAAAGTAAATACAAAATTTTGCAAAAATATTTTTCTTAAATCTATGTTTACAGGAATAATTCAATCAGTTGGAAAACTAAGACAAGAAAAAAATATTTTAGAAATTGAAATTCTAGATAATTTATTTGATATGGCAATCGGTGACAGCATAGCTGTTGATGGAATTTGTTTGACAGTTAAAGAGATTTTTCAAAATAAATTTACTGTTGATGTTAGTGAGGAGACATTAAAAAAAACAACTTTAGGCGTAAAGTCGAACCTGAATCAGATTGTTAATTTGGAGCCCGCTCTTAGGGTGTCTGACCGTCTAGGAGGGCATATAGTCAGCGGACATGTTGATGGTCTTGGAACAGTTGAGAATATAGAAAAATTAGAGAAATCTTGGCTCTTATCAATAAAGTGGAAAAATAATAATTTTTCAAAATATGTTGTTAATAAAGGGAGTATTTGTGTAAATGGTATAAGTCTTACGATTGCAAAATATGAGCGGGAAGGAGAAATATTTACTATTGCGATAATTCCTCATACTTGGCATAACACAAATCTGAATAAATTAAATATCGGTGACAGCGTAAACCTTGAGGCAGATGCATTAATTAAATATGTAGAGAAATTACTTTTATTTAATAAAAATAGTAATCAAGATTTATCTTCTAATAATATTTCTTCCGAGTGGCTTAAAGAAAACGGTTGGTAAAATATATTTTTTAATTTAATGGAATCAGATAAATTGTTTTTGACTCTTTTTTAAGATCGATTTTAAATTCCTGACCAGGCTCTAGACCTAATTTTTTGGTGTAGGCATGACCAATTAATAGGTTCCCATTGCCATGAACTTTAGTTTTGAATTCTGTCTGTCTACCTCTTGAAGCTCTATTACCATTTTTCCCCAAACGTCCCTTTCCTATTTTGTAACCCTTAGCTTCGACAAGCGCCCTATAAAAACTTTTTCTTAAGATTCTTCCACTTGGACCTACGTACCCACAACCTTTTGCTATCTCATCTTCAGATTTTTTACTTAATAACTTTGCTTTTTCAAGAAGTTCTTTTCCTTCTAGCATTATCTGACAAATTCATAATTATATATTCTTACTAAAAAGGAGAAATGTGGCAATATAAATTAATAAAAAATATATTTAATTTTTGAAATTTTGTTTCTTATAAAAGATACAAAATAATAAATAAAACAACCCATATTCCATCTACAAAATGCCAGTACAATTCAACAGCTTCCAATGGAAACATATTTTGACTGGTTAATCTTCCGCCATTGATTCTCGATTGCCAAGCAATAATTAAAATCATTAAAGTGCCTAAAGTGACATGTAATCCATGAAAACCAGTTAGAGCATAAAAAGTACTTGCAAATAAATTATCGGTTAATCCAAAAGGTAAATGAAAATATTCAAATAATTGACATATTAAAAATATAATTCCAAGAAAAGCAGTAAAAAATAACCATTTTTGGGAATCTGAGTTTTTATCTTTTAAAAGTGCTTTGCCTGCTTTATGGAAAGTTGCACTACTAACAAGTAACAAAATTGTATTGAGAGTAGGTATTGGTAGTTCTAATTCATAAATAGCACCATCTGGCAAAGGATTTACTGCTTTATAAGTTAAATAAGCAGCAAAGAATCCAGCAAAAGTCATTCCGTCCGCAATTAGGAAAGTTATAAGACCAAACATTCTGAAGTCTTCATGTTTTTCATTAACTTCAGAATTATTTTTTTGAATTTCTTTTGAGCTATCTAGTGTTGTCATATGTTTTTATGTCTGTTCAGAAATTTCTTTACCATAACCATAAGGTTCTTCAACTAATGGAGCTTCTCCTTCCCAATTTTCAACTGGAGGTGGAGAAGATGTTAACCATTCAGGTGTAAGAGCATTCCAAGGGTTATCTCCAGCATTCTTTCCATTTCTCACACTAATGAATACGTTAATTAAAAAAGGAATTGTACTTATAGCCATCAAAAGAGCCCCAAGGCTACTAATTTGATTAACGAACTGGAATTGAGGATCATATTCTGCAACTCTTCTTGGCATTCCATTTAAACCAAGCCAATGTTGAGGAGCAAAGCACAAGTTAAATCCAATAAAAGTAATAATAAAGTGTAAAATTCCTAATTTTTCTTTGAGCATTTTCCCAGTTACTTTGGGGAACCAATGATAAATGGAAGAGAAAATAATAAAAACAGTCCCTCCATAAACTATGTAATGAAAATGGGCTACAACGAAATAGGTATCATGTACGTGAATATCGAAAGGTACCTGTGCCAAAGCAACTCCTGTAATACCTCCAAAAACAAAATTTATAATAAATCCGCAAGAGAATAACATTGCACTATTAATGGAAATTTTACCTCCCCATAATGTTGCAACCCAATTGAAAAATTTTATACCTGTCGGAACAGCAATAAATGCTGTGGCGATAGTAAAAAATAATCTCATCCAAGGGGGTGTTCCACTCGTAAACATATGATGCGCCCAAACAACTAAACCTAAAACTACTATCCCCATTATTGAAAAAACCATTGTTGTATACCCAAAAAGTGGTTTTCTAGCATGTACAGGAAGTATTTCACTAACTAAACCAAAGGCAGGAAGGACCATAATGTATACAGCTGGATGAGAATAAAACCAAAATAAATGCTGATAAACTACGACATTCCCACCTAAAACAGGATTGAAAAAACCTGTATTAGCGATGATATCGAAGCTAAGTAGAATTAAAGTACCTGCTAAAACAGGAGTCGACAAAACAACTAATAGACTTGTTCCAAGCATTGCCCAACAATACATTGGCAATTGCATGAGTTTTAATCCTGGCCTTCTTAGTTTGATAATGGTCGCGATGAAGTTTATTCCACCAAATATAGAACTGCCTCCAAGTAATAGAACGCTCAGAATCCAAATAATTTGTCCCGATTGAGGAGTAGTTATGCTCAAAGGAGGATAAGCCGTCCATCCAGCCTGAGCAGCACCCTCAACAAAATAGCTTGCTACCAGCATCAAACCTGAAGGAGGAATTAACCAAAAAGCAACGGCATTTAATCTTGGGAATGCCATATCTCTTGCACCTACATAAAATGGAATTAAATAATTTCCAAAAGCACCATTAACTACAGGCACTATCCAAAGGAATATCATTATTGTTCCGTGTAGAGTTAAAACTTGGTTATAAACATCTCTAGGCATAAAGTCAGACATTGGACTAGCTAGTTCAATTCTTATAGCGCTAGCTAAGGTTCCTCCTATTAAATAGAAAAGAAAACCGCAGACTAAGTATTGTATCCCAATTACTTTATGATCAAGGCTAAAACTAAAGTATCTCAGCCAGCCTTTAGGTTGAAGACTTTCATTATTAGTTTTTTGTGGATCAATTGATATTGTCATAAATTTACCTCTGGTTTTTTATTTTTGTTAAACCATTCTTTGTAATCAGATTCTTCTTCAACAATTATCGAAGCTCTCATTCCTCCATGATATGGGCCACATAATTCTGCGCAAATAATAGGATATTTTCCTACTTTTGTAGGAGTGAAATTTAGAATAGTAGGTTGCCCAGGAATAATATCCTGTTTAATTCTGAACTCTGGCACCCAAAAAGCATGAATGACATCTTTAGATTCCATTTTCATTGATACTTTTTGATCAACAGGAACGTGAAGTTCTCCTGATATGAAATTGCCCTTGGGATAATTGAATAGAAATGCAAATTGCATAGCTGAAACTTCAATTGATAAATTATTTTTTGCTATTTCACTATCAGAAGTTTGACTTATTCCAGCCCATATTTTTTCAGTGTTAGAACTCATCATTTCGTGGTTATGATTTAGTTCTTTCATCCCTCCCATTCGATCGTAGATGTTATAGCTATATAAACCTATTAACAAAACAATTATTGAAGGGATAATTGTCCATACAATTTCTAAGCTTAAATTTCCCTCTAAAGCTATACCATCGCCTATCTGATCATTTCTTTTCCTAAACTTAAATAGGCTATAAATAACGGCTATTGTCATTCCTATAAAAATAATTAATCCTATGATGAAAAGAATTTTAAAAAGTTCATCGTAAATTGGTGCATTAATACTTGCTTCGGCTGGGAGCAAATTTACATTAAAACCAATCCAAAAAGATATAGCAAAAACGAGTGAAATAATTAGTATTAAATAAATGTTTTTATTTAACAATTGATCTCAAAAATTTGTATTTATATTCTCAAGATATTCAATTTTTTTAATCCTGCATCCTTTGTTAAAAGAAAAACATTTAAATTCACAACTTCTTAAGATTTATGAAATAAAAGGCGTATTATTAATAACTTTTTAGAGTTAATTGTCAGGGAAAAAAGATTAAATTAGTAAATTATTTTTTAAATTAAACATATTAATTTTTAATTAATGTTTGGTTTTTGAATCTAATTTATTATGCAAATTAATAGGTTTTATCCATTTGATTAATAACCAATTATATAAATCAAAATATCTGACAATTTTTAAAAGGTTGGGAAGTCATAGTGTATTTGCACTTATCGCGCTAATCGTCATTGGAGGTGCTACGAGAGTAATGGAGGCAGGACTTGCCTGCCCAGATTGGCCATTATGTTATGGATCTTTTTTGCCTTTTAAACATATGAACCTAAGAGTATTTCTAGAGTGGTTTCATCGTCTAGATGCTTTTCTGGTTGGAATACTAATTCTTTTTAAATTTGCTCTTTCAATTATTTGGAAAAATAAAATTCCAAATTGGTTACCTAAAACTTATTCATTATTACTTTTTCTCGTTATTGTCCAAGGATCCTTTGGAGCTTTAACAGTATTAAACCTGCTTGATTCATATATTGTTACTGGCCATCTTCTAATAGCTTTTCTACTTCTCATTACAACAATTTCAATAAATCAGAATTTAGAGAATGAAGACATAGAAGATCCATTAATTTGGTGGAGATTATTATTGTTTTTTCCTCTTTTACTTACTCTGATTCAATCTTTTATTGGCGTAAGACTTTCATCAACCTGGTCAGCACATATTTGCTTATCTTTTGATAGACAATGTCTAGTACTAAATACTCATAAATTATTTGCTTTTCCAATTGCTTTTTCAATTTTATTGATTATTGCTACTGCAATTTATAAGAGAAGTTTGCTTAATGAAAATTGGAAATATCTCACAGCACTTATTTTTCTCTTGTGTTTCCAAATTGCTTTGGGTGTTTTAAGTCTTAAAACAAATTTGAATGAACCTATTTTTATTATCGGTCATCAACTTAACGCCTCTTTATTTATTGCGATATTAACAACATTAATTTTTAGAAATCCTTTTACCAAAAAAGGTCTAAACCAATCCCTTAATCCCAAAACTGCCTGAAGTAAATCATGAATAGTAGTAACTTAGAAAACTTGAACTATAAATCTTCAATTAGAGATGAAGTTGTACCTTCAAGAAAAAGATTAACTTTGCCGCCTTGGCTTGAAGTAGCAAAACCCAGATTGATCCCACTTTTACTGGCCACAACTTTGGGAGGAATGGCTTTAACAGAAGAATGGCCTTTGTCTTCACCGAAACTTATCTGTACTTTAGGAGGAGGTGCTTTGGCAGCAGCAGCAGCAGGAGCTCTTAATTGCTTGTGGGAAATGGAATTAGATAAAAGGATGACAAGAACTAGCAAAAGAGCCTTGCCAGCAGGAAAGTTGTCATCTGAGACTGTATTTTTAGCCGCCGTATCATGTACTTTGGCGGCTTCTATGCTTTTAGTAAGTGGTGTAAATTATTTGGCTGCGGGTTTAACTCTTCTTGGTTTATTTAGCTACGTAATTTTATATACAGTTATTTTGAAACCTCGTACAACAAAAAACATTGTTTTTGGAGGAGTTGCTGGTGCGATACCACCCTTAGTTGGAGCGTCTGCCGCCACAGGGCATGTAGGTCTTAGTGGTTGGTGGTTGTTTGGTTTAGTAATGTTATGGACCCCAGCTCATTTTTGGGCACTTGCAATTTTGTTGAAGGATGATTACGCATCTGTTGGTATTCCTATGCTCCCTTCTGTTAAAGGATCTGTTTTTACTGCTAAAGCGATTTCTCGTTACGGATGGGCAACAGTTTTAATGAGTATTTTGGGAGTCTTTGCTTTACCTGAAGGGGGTCTCTTATACGGAATTATGTTATTGCCATTTAATGGAAGACTTTTGCAATTAATAAATAAATTAAAGAAATCTCCTGATGATCTTTCAAGAGCAAAGTCTCTTTTTAGGTGGTCTATTTTATATATGTTTGGCATTTGTCTTTTGTTATTAATTTCCAGAACCCAACTATCCGTAGAATTTGAGCAGCAATCTATGCAAATATTTTTATCTATAGTATCCCTGCTTAGTAATTAAATTAGATGTAAAATGTTTTTTAAGTAAATAGTAAGTTTGATGGATTATATAAAAGTTAAAGAGCTCTCAAAATCTTATTCAGATATCAATGCATTAAAAAATTTATCAATGGAAATTGAAGCTGGCACATTATTTGGAATACTTGGTCCAAATGGTGCTGGCAAATCAACACTAATAAAAATACTCGCTACTTTAATAGAGCCAGATAGTGGAGAAGTTTTTATAAATAATATTAATCTGATAAAAAATTCAAGGAAAATAAGAGAATTAATTGGTTATGTTGCACAAGACATTGCACTTGATAAAATATTAACTGGGCGAGAGCTTTTGGATTTTCAATCAGATTTATATCACATCAACAAAAATAAAAAATTTGAAAGGATAAATAAATTAATAGATCAATTAGAAATGAATGATTGGATTGATCGTAAGTGCGGAACTTATTCAGGGGGAATGAAAAGAAGAATAGATCTAGCAGCTGGACTTTTACATTTGCCCAAAGTATTAATTTTGGATGAACCTACAGTTGGTTTAGATATTGAAAGTAGAAACATCATATGGCAACTTTTGAAAGATTTGAGAAATAATGGAATGACCATTATTTTAAGTAGTCACTATCTTGATGAAATAGATAAATTGGCAGACAGATTAGTGATAATTGATGATGGAAGAGTTATAGCAAAAGGGACTCCTGCAGAGCTTAAAAATAAATTAGGAGGAGATAGAGTAACTTTGAAAGTAAGAGAATTTAGTAATCAGGAAGAAGCAAAAAATATATGTAAAATTTTATCTTCAATAGATGGAATTAGTCAGATTATCATAAATCAAGCTCAAGGTTTCTCGATAAATTTCGTAACAGATAAGCAAAAAGATTTACTTACGAAGCTAAAAGTGGAATTGGCCTTCTCAAAGTTTGAAATTTTTTCTCTTACCCAAAGTCAGCCAAGCTTGGATGATGTATATCTTCAGGCAACTGGGAAAACATTATTGGATGCTGAAATATCTATGGCAGGGAAAAGAGACCTAAAAAAAGAATCAAAGCAATCCATGCGATAAAAAAACTTTTGGTTAACTAACTATAATGAATACTAATTACTGCTAATTATGGAATTACAACGGTATAATTTATTTTTTTTATATCAAGAAACATTTGCCTTAACAAAGAGATTATTTATTCAATTAAAAAGAAGACCATCAACTCTTTTAGCAGGAATATTACAACCAATAATTTGGCTTTTTTTATTTGGTGCATTATTCTCTAAAGCTCCTGAAGGTTTTTTACCAGGAGTTGATTCTTATGGGAATTTTTTAGGAGCAGGACTTATTGTTTTTACTGCTTTTAGCGGAGCACTAAACTCTGGCCTTCCTTTAATGTTTGATAGAGAGTTTGGATTTCTTAATAGATTACTTGTGGCTCCTTTAACCAGTAGATTATCCATAGTTTTATCTTCTTTTTTTTACATAACAATCTTGAGCTTTGTTCAGAGTATTGTAATAATGATTGTTTCATACATTTTGGGTTATGGATGGCCCAACTTATATGGTTTAGGAATTGTATTTACAACACTAATTTTATTAGTTCTTTTTGTGACATCAATAAGTTTATGTTTAGCGTTTGTTTTGCCGGGACATATTGAATTAATCGCACTTATATTCGTAATAAATTTACCTCTTCTATTTGCGAGTACTGCTTTAGCTCCAATCTCTTTTATGCCAAATTGGTTGGGATGGTTAGCTTCATTAAATCCATTAACTTTTGCTATTGAACCTATTAGGACTGCCTATACACAAACTATGGATTTAGAACTAGTGGCTTTACATGCCCCATATGGTGATTTAACTTGTAAGAGTTGTATCTCAATTTTATTTTCTTTAACAGTTTTTTCCTTGATTATTATAAGGCCTCTGTTAAATAGAAAGTTAAATTAGAAATTTTATGTTTTTAAAAAATCATTTAATAGAAGTTTTTAAACAAGCCTCTTTAGAAAATAATTTTTTGCTTAAAGAAAATGTTGTTCTTAAGTGGGTCCATAGATTTGGGATTGATTCATTAAATGATTTATTAATCCATAGTTCAATACAAAAAGAAAATCAGCGTGAAGAAGAAAATCAAGAACTGATCTCTTTAATTGATGAAGTTCATGAAGAAAATCAAGAACAAATTAAGCTTGAATTATCAAAAACTTTTGAAAATATTGAAGAAACAAAGTGTGAATCAAATTGCCTGGAAACCTCTAGCGGCAATAAATTATCTAGCAAAAATCAAAATTCTAATAAAATAAATCAATTTACTGAAACCCCAAAATTACCCCTACCTTATATTAAAAATTTAAGAAAGTGGATTAACAACGATAAAAAAGCTAGTTAGCTTTTACATCATACCCGGCATACCCATGCCACCCATTCCTGGCATACCCATGCCACCCATACCTGGCATACCCATGCCACCCATTCCTGGCATACCCATGCCACCCATTCCTGGCATACCCATGCCACCCATTCCTCCCATTGGATCTCCACCTGGCCCACCAGGAGCTGCGGCTTCAGGTTCTGGAATATCTGCTATAGCAACTTCTGTTGTGAGGAGCATAGCTGCAATAGATACTGAATCTTGAAGAGCTAATCTTATTACTTTGGTTGGATCTAATATTCCTGAATCTTTTAAATCCTCATATTTTCCTGAATTGGCATTAAACCCTTTGTTAAGTCTTTTAATTTCAGCGACAACTACATCTCCATTAAAACCAGCATTTTTTGCTATTTGTTTGGTAGGTTCCAAAAGGGCTTCTTTGACTATATTTATCCCTGTTCTTAAATCATCTGAAGACGTTTCACGTAAATTTAAAAGGTCATCTGATATTTCAATTAAGGTTTGTCCTCCTCCAGAAACAACACCCTCTTCAATAGCAGCTTTCGTAGCATTAAGGGAATCTTCTATTCTCAATTTTTTATACTTCATCTCTGTTTCTGTAGCAGCTCCTACTTTAATAAGAGCTACTCCTCCAGCTAGTTTGGCTATCCTTTCATTGATTTTATCTTGATCATACTCTGATTCAGTTATATTAACTTCTCTCTTTAATTTTTCTACTCGCGCTTTAACTAAATCTTTTGTGTCTTCGAAGGCAACAATTGTAGTTTTATCCTTTGTGATAGTTATTTTTTTTGCTTTTCCTAAATCATTAATCGATACTTTATCAAGTGTCATCGATTTATCTTCGCTAATTAACTTAGCCCCTGTAAGAATTGCAATATCTTCAAGGGCAGCTTTTCTTCTCTCACCAAATAACGGAGCTCTTACGGAAGCAACATTTAAAACCCCACTATTTTTATTTAAAACCAGAGTGGTTAAAGCCTCTCCTTCTATATCTTCAGCAAGAATTAGAAAAGGTGAACCTGACTTCTGAATTTCTTCAAGTATTGGAACTAGATCAACTAAAGTTGAGATTTTTTGATCAGTTATTAATATTTTAGGGTTTTCAAGTTCACAAACTTGTCTTTCTTGGTCAGTTACAAAATATGGAGAACTATAACCTCTATCAAAAGACATTCCTTCAGTTATATCTAATTCTGTTTCTAGTGATTGAGATTCTTCAACAGTTATTACACCATCTGAAGTAACAATATCCATTGCTTTCGAAATTATAGATCCAATTTCGTCATCACCTCCAGCACTGACTGTTGCAACTTTTTGGATATCAGAACCACTTAGTGAAATACTTTTGGAACTTAATTTTTCTAAGACAAAAGCTAGGCCTGTCTCCATACCTTTTTTTAACTCCATAGGGTTGGCTCCAGAAGCAATATTTTTTAATCCTTCCTGAACCATCTTCTGAGCCAGAATGGTCGCTGTTGTTGTTCCATCACCAGCACTCTCTTTTGTCTTGGATGCCACTTGTTCTATTAATTTCGCACCTAAATTAGCAATAGGATTTTCAATCTCGATCTCTTTAGCAACTGTAGATCCATCTCTTACTATATCTGGAGAACCAAATTTCTTTTCTATTACAACGTTTTTTGCTTTTGGCCCAATAGTAACCTTTACTGCATTAGCTACGAAATTTACACCTTTTTCTAGAGCTTCTCTTGATTCATTAGAAAAACTTAACTGTTTAGCCATGTTTATTTGATCTTTAATCTTATTCTAATCTCCCATAGAATCATTTTTAAGGGATATTTAATTAAGTGGGGAAAGCCGAATTTCTTTTAATGAGACATACAGATTAACTTAAATAAGAGTATCTTTAAGTTATGGAAGAAACAAATAATCTTATTTTTACTCTTACCGCAATCCTCGCGATTGCTATGACACTAATATACTTTCCATTAAGATTTTTCTTGACATTAACTGCTAGAAGTCGAAGACTAAAACTTTTACAAAAAATTAGAAGATTAAGAGATGAATTAGGCCAGCCTTATCAAGGTACATAATTAAATACTCATACCCCCGTCAATACTGATTGTTTGCCCTGTAATGTAACTTCCTGCATCACTTGAAACTAAAAATGTCACTAAGTTTGCAATTTGATTACAACTTCCTAATTTCCCTAAAGGAATAACTTTAAGGATCTCTTCAGTATTAAGTTTTTCAGTCATCTCTGTTTCTATAAACCCTGGAGCTATTGCATTTACATTTATACCTCTGGAAGCAAATTCTTTAGCGCAAGTTTTGGTAAATCCAATAACTCCAGCTTTGGCGGCAGAATAATTTGCTTGCCCTGGATTGCCAATTATTCCAACAACAGATGAAATATTTACGATGCTACCACTTCTTTTTTTCATCATAAATTTTGAAGCATATTTTGTACAAAGAAAAACTCCTTTTAAGTTCGTATTTAGTACGTCATCCCATTGTTCCGATTTCATTCTCATCAATAGTCCATCTCTCGTAATGCCAGCATTGTTAATGAGGACATCAATGGTGCCATTAATTTTGATTATTTCTTCAAAAGCTAAACTGACAGAATCCTCTTTTGAAACATCAAATTTTAATTTATGAGCTTTACCTCCTGAATTTTTTATTAAATTTACAACTTCTTCAGCTTTTTCATCAGAAGAAGAGTAATTAATAATAACTTCTGCTCCTAAGCGGCTAAGTTCTAAAGCAATTTCTTTACCAATTCCTCTGCTAGCTCCAGTGATTAAAGCAACTTTGCCTGATAATGAATCTGTATAGGACATTATGAATTTTTATAATTTTCAATCGTAGTACTATTTGTGTAAAGATATTGCTTTTATTTATAATTGTCTAGAAAATATTAAGACCTTCTATTGTGCACTTTTTAATACCAGCTGCAGGGAGCGGTAGCAGAATGAAAGCTGGAAAAAATAAATTACTTATTGATTTAGAGGGAGAGTCTTTGATTTTTTGGACACTTAAATCTGTATTTTCTGCAAGCTCAACAAATTGGGTTGGAATAATTGGGCAGCCGAAAGATAAAAATTTATTATTAAATTCAGCAAAGGATTTTGCCCATAAAGTTCATTGGATAAATGGTGGTGACACCAGACAACAGTCAGTTTTGAATGGTTTAAAAGCGCTACCAAAAGATGCTGAAAAAGTTTTAATACATGATGGTGCTAGATGTCTAATTAATCCTGAATTGATAGACCTTTGTGCCAAGCAATTAGATGAAAATGAGGCTGTAATTTTGGCTACTAAGGTAACTGACACAATAAAGATTGTTGATAATGAAGGTTTTGTTAAAGAAACACCAGATAGAAATTATTTATGGGCAGCGCAAACTCCTCAGGGCTTTTTAGTAGATAGATTAAAAAAAGCTCATAAGATGGCAATTGATAAAAACTGGAAAGTCACAGATGATGCCTCACTATTCGAAATGCTTAATTGGAAAGTGAAGATTATTGAAGGAACTTATTCAAATATAAAAATTACATCCCCTATAGATCTGAAAATAGCAAAACTTTTTGTGAAGAAACCCTAGTTAAAAAGGTGTATCGATACTAAGAATGCCATCTTCACCATTTATGGTGGCTTCGTACCCTAAAGGAATGCAAGCATTTCCGGATATGTGGCCTATTGGGAGGTCAAAAAGAATAGGGAAATCAAACTCTTGGAGTCTTTCAATAATGCAGTTTTTTAGTAAATCTTTCCATTCAAGTTCGCAGGAATCATTAGAAAAACTTCCGAATCCAATGCCAGCAATTTCAGTAAGTGTTTTAGTCATTCTAAGGTAAGTCAACATGCGATCAATTTTATAAATATCTTCATTAATGTCCTCAAAAATTATTATTTTCCCTTTGCAATCTGGAAAGTGATTAGTACCAATTAAGAAAGTAGCAATAGTCAAGTTAGAAACGATAATTTCTCCTTTAGCTTTCCCACCTCTTAAAGGAATGCCTTTTATGTCCTCAACGTAGCCCTCAAAAAGTAAATTTCTTAATCTCTCAAGACTCCACTCTGGCTCTTTGAAAAGGCCAGTAACCATGGGGCCATGTATAGAACCTATAAATCCTTGAGAATATTTAGATAGTAATAAAGAACATGTATCTGAGAATCCAAGCATTAAACCATGCTGCCAAGAAGGTTCTTTTTCTAATAGTCTTGCAGAACCCCAGCCTCCTTTTGCAAAAATGATTAGCTTACTATTTTGTGCTTTTTCCAGTTTTTCAAATCTAGTTAGATCATCACCTGCAAAATAACCAAATTTTTTTGATAGAGAATTATTTTCATTAATTTCTAAGCCCCAGTTTTTTAAAATTTCCATGCCTTTTTGAAAATTATCGTCTTCATCAATAAAGGAGCCTGGAGCTAAAATATCTATTAGATCACCTTTTTTTAATCTAAAAACCATATTCAGAATTTATGAAGCAATAATAATTCCTAATAAAAGAACTCCTCCATAAATTGATTGATTTTTGAAGTGATTCCCAATATTTTTTATTGATTGCTTTTCCTCAGGAAATACTTTTAGTATATCTCTCTGCATTAAGATTGACGTTGTTAGCCAAATTGGCCAAAAAATAAAATCCATTTGATTAATAAATCCGCATAATGCGAGAAAACTAGAAGTTAAAAAATAACAAATTTGAATAGTTATTCTTGTCTTGTTCTGGAGGTTAACAGCGGAACTATTTATTCCAATTTTGATATCATATTTTTTATCTGCTAAAGCATAAATCGTGTCAAAGCCAAAAGTCCAAAAAATAGTAGCTAGCCAGCAAAACAATAAAACAATACTATTTAAATTGCCTTCATTTGCGGCCCAGGGAATTAAGACAGCAAAACCCCAACATATGGATAAGATTAATTGAGGATATTTAAACCATCTTTTGGCAGAAGGGTAAATTAAAATAATTGGTAAAGCTAAAAAAGCAAGTGAAATGGAAAGGATTCTTCCAGGTTGAGGTAGTGACAAAGTTAAAAAGAAGCTACATAAAATTAAAAAGAAAAGAATTGAATAAGCCGTTTTAAGACCGATTTTATTAGCAGCTAGAGGTCTATTTTTTGTCCTTAAAACTCTTTGATCAATTTTTTTGTCCCAAATATCATTAACCACGCAGCCTAATCCACTTACTAGTAGTCCTCCTAGAATTATTCTTAGCAACATTAAAAATGTTGGGTTAGCATCTGGGGTTAAATATAAACTCCATCCAGCAGGAATAAGTAAGATCATTCTTCCAGTCGGCTTATTCCACCTTAATAATTCAAAAAAAGTACTTAATTTAAGTTGTCGATTTTTATTTTGCATATGACCTATTGTATATTTCATAACTTTAAATAATCTTACTAGGATTAAATGATTTCTATTATTTAATAATCAATCTTGGGTATATTTATTAATGGATTAAAGATATCTGAATCTTATAAAAAGAAATGATACAGAAACAAGATTTAAGATATTTTCAAGAAAAGCAAATTTTAGTAGCTTCTATAGATATTGGAACTAACTCTACACATCTCTTGGTAGCAGAAATTAATATAGAATTAAAATCATTTTCAATAAAATTCACTGATAAATCAACCACTCGTCTTGGAGAAAGAGATGAGGAGGGTAATCTTACTGAAGAATCAATCCAAAGAGCATTAGTTACTCTTAAGCGATTTAAGGAATATTGTAAAAGTAATGGAGTAAAAGAAATAGTAACAGCAGCAACAAGTGCAGTTAGGGAAGCTCCTAACGGTCAAGATTTTATTGGAAGAGTTCTTGATGAAACTGATATTCAAATAGAAATGATAAGTGGTTCTGAGGAAGCCAGATTAATTTATCTTGGTGTTCTTTCTGGTATGGCTTTTGAAGATCAGTCTTTTGTAATCATAGATATTGGGGGAGGATCTACAGAATTAATACTTGCAGATCAAAAAGATGCTATAGCCCTTACCAGTTCGAGAATTGGTGCGGTAAGACTTAAAAATGATTTTTTAAATAAAGAGTCTATAAATTCAGAAAGATCGACTTTTTTAAAAACTTTTATTAAAGGATCTTTAGAACCATCTGTTCGAAAAATAAAAAGTAGATCTAAGGGAGATAAGCCTTTATCTATGATTGCAACCAGTGGCACTGCGACCTCATTAGGAAATTTGATTTCAGATGATTTGGGAGAATCTAAACAAAAGTTGCATGGTTATAAATTTAAAAGGGAAAATTTACAAAATGTATTGGAAAAACTAATTAAATTGCCATTTTCGGAAATCAAGAAAATACCTTCATTAAGTGAGAGAAGAGCAGAAATAATTATTCCAGGAGCATTGATATTAAACACCGCAATGGAGATGTTGAACTTTAATGAATTAACAATAAGTGAGAGGGCACTTAGAGAGGGTTTGGTTGTAGATTGGATGCTTCGTAAAGGGATAATTAAAAACGAGTTAAATATTCAAAGTAATATTAGAAGAACAACTATAATTCATCAGGCCAGAAAGTTTGGAGTAGATAATAAAAGAGCTGAGAAAGTTATTGATATTGCTTTTCAAATCTATGATCAGACTAAAAATATCTTTTATAGCAATAATGATCCTAAAGCTAAAGAACTTCTTTGGGCAGCTTCTAATCTTTATAATTGTGGTAAATATGTGAATGTTGGTTCTTATCACAAACACTCTTGGTACTTAATAAAAAATTGTGAGTTGTTGGGATATTCTGAAGCAGAAACAAATATTATTGCTTCGATCGCTAGATACCATAGAAAGACTCTACCCAAGAAAAGACATGAGTCTTGGCAAAATTTAATATCCAAAGAAGATAAAACATTAGTACTTGAAATGTCATTAATTTTAAGACTAGCAGCATCTCTTGATCAAAGACCTGATAAGGTAATCTCCTCAGTTCAAATAAAATTACAGGAAAATATTCTTACATTTGAACTTTTACCTTTAAATAAAAACAATGATCTTCTACTTGAAAAATGGAACTTAGGATTATGCCGTAGTGTAATAAAAGAACAAAAGAATTTGGATTTAAAAGTTATTTAATTTTTAATAAGTTCTTTTTTTGGAGTTTGATTCTGAGAAGAATCTGAAAATAAATTAAAAATTAAGGACGAGGCGATTAGTCCTAGAAAGCCTGAAATAATGATAAATATTAGGAACCCTACTGGATTGAGATTTTTTGATTGGATAGAATTGTAATTTTTTTTGGAAACTTCTTCAACTATTTCTTCAATTTTCACTTCTTTTCTCTCTGTCTTGAATTCACCCATTAAAAATTCTGTATCAAGTTTGAGCTTCTGTGAAATACGTCTAATCATTGCTTTGACAAATACTTTTTCAGGTAGCTTTTCTTCATTACCTTCTTCTATGGCTTCAAGTTGATGAGCTCCGATTTTTAAATTAGAAGCCAATTCTTCAATAGATTGATTCTTACTTAACCTAGCTTCTTTAATGAAATTTCCTATTCTCTTTAAAGGGGAATCTCCTCCTTGATTGTTGATTTCCGAAACAGATTTTATTTCTTTCAAAGCAAGTAAATTTTTACTAATTATAGTAATTAATATTTTTCTAACAACTTAAAGATTATTTATTCCTAAAGAGATGTCTGTAAGATGGATTATAAAGATTAGATCTTTTTTGAGAATTACTAATTGCTGGGCTAATTATGTAAATCGTTGTTCTAATTAGTCTTTTCTCAATAGAAAATTTTTCCATATCTTTTAATTCTATTAATGATGTCCAACCATCATCCCAAGATACTCTGAATCCAACAATCACTTTAGTCTCTGGAGGGTAGAACTCTAGAAGAGTTTTTTGAGACCTTTTCACATGCCTAGCACTTAGATAAAGACATATAGATGAATTGTGTTTCGCAAGATCTTTCAGAGATTCTTTTTCGGGCATCCCTGTTCGCCCACCTGCTCTAGTTAAAATTATTGTTTGCGTTACGTCAGGGATGGTTAACTCAGCTTCATGATATGCTGCAGCAACTTGAAAAGCACTTACTCCAGGAACAACCTCGGTTTCAATTTTTTCGTTTTTTAAAATTTCGATTTGCTCTCTAATTGCTCCAAAAAGGCAAGGGTCACCATCATGCAACCTTACAACAGTTTTCCCTGCCTGAAATTTTTCTATCATAATTGAGGTGATTTGCTCTAAGTTGAGCGAACTAGTTTTTATTTTTTCAGAACCTTCTTTGGCAAAATCTAAAATCTTTTCAGGAATTAGAGAATCAGTCCAAATAATGACGTCTGCAATTTTTATCTTTTTTAATGCTTTTAAAGTTAATAATTCTGGATCGCCTGGACCAACACCAATAAAGGATATTTTATTATCCATTCTTTCTATTTTTCCCACTATATGTTCTCAATCTTAAAAAAAATATTCCAATTAATCCAGAAGAAAATAGAAAAATACTTATAAATTGAGCAATTCTTATACCGCCATCACAGAAAGGTGGAAGTCCACCAATGCATAATGGGTCAGTTCTTAAACCTTCAATCCAGAATCTTCCAAAGCTATAACTTATTAAATAAAGACAGCTAATAAAGCCAGGCCTTAAAAAATCTGTTTTATTTTGTTTATTAAAGGTAATAATAAGGACGATAAAAATTAAAAGATTCCATAATGACTCATAAAGAAATGTAGGATGAAAAAATTCATAATTAAGAAATTCTAAAGGCCTATTTTGGATAGGTATGAATAATTTCCAAGGCAAATTTGTAGGAACTCCAAAGGCTTCATTATTGAAAAAATTGCCCCACCTTCCTATTGATTGTCCAAGAACAATCGATGGTATTAATATATCTATAAAAGTTTTTAAATTAATTTTTTTCGACTTACAGAAATAGATAATAGATATTAATCCTCCAATTAGACCTCCATGGATTGCTATGCCTCCTTCCCAAACTGCAAGAAAAGAAGGTATTTGAATGATTTTATTGAATAGTGCAAAAGAAGTAAAAAAGTTCTCTCCGCTATATTGCCTCCACTCAAAAATTACGTAATAAGCTCTAGCTCCGATTATTGAAGAGATTATTAATGATGGAAGTATTTCACTAATGTACTCTGGGTTAATATTTCTTGCCTTT
Organism: uncultured Prochlorococcus sp.; assembly: GCA_902534675.1. Classification (GTDB taxonomy): domain Bacteria; phylum Cyanobacteriota; class Cyanobacteriia; order PCC-6307; family Cyanobiaceae; genus Prochlorococcus_A. The sequence goes on along the minus strand of CACAQQ010000004.1, from coordinate 2,595 downwards.
GCTAGTTTTTTAGAGACAAATAGGCCTATTAAAACTGAAACAGAAATAAGCATTCCGTACCATCTAATAGTTATGATTCCTAAATTTAAAAAAGTTTCTCCTGGAGATTGTATAAAAGCTTGCAGTATAAGCATTTAAAGAAAGTTAGATACCCTCTGCTGCTTGAACTTTTTCTACTTGCTTTTTCTTTAATACTAAAAGTATTTGCGTTAAGCCTACACCAATGAAGAATGCAATCAATCCAATTACTCTATAAGGGCTTTGAAGTACAACCTCAGCATCTAATTGCCCAAAGCCGCCAACGTTGGGATCATTCGTAAGAGGGTCACCTGCATTGATAATGTCTTGTGCTTTTACGATAAGTTGAGGACCAACAGGGACAGCTTCAGTAGTTATCTCACCATTATCGTTTTCTATATTGACCTTATAGCTACCATCTTCAATTGTTTCTATTGAATTTATAGTTCCTGAGGTGGAAGAAGTGAAAACTACATTATTGCTTTTGTCTCCAGTTGGGTATACTTGACCTCTACCTCTATTGCCTCCGATATGTAACGAGTATTTTCCATAGTGATATTCTTTATTAGTGGATGGATCAGGGGAAAGTACAGGGAAAACTATTTCTTTATTAGTATCGCCAGGTAAAGGTCCTACAATGATGATATTATCTTTCTCTTCACTGTAATTAGTGAAATACACCCCTTCTGTCTCCTCTTTGATTTCATCTGTCCATCTTTCTTGTGGAGCAAGTTTAAAGCCATCAGGCAGCATTACAACAGCACCAACTTGTAATGGGACTTCAGAACCATCAGCACCGATCTCTTTTAATTCATTTTTGTAGGGTATTTTGACTACAGCTTTGAAAACACTGTCTGCTCCAACAGATTGTGGAACCTCTGCAATTGTAGGCATCTGAGCTAGATGACAATTTGCACAGACTATCTTTCCTGTGGCTTCTCTTGGGGATTCATAGTTTTGTTGAGCCCAAAATGGGTAAGCAAAAGTGATCTTTGGATAAAATACAATGCTCGAAATCAAAAGCAAAGTACAGATAAATAAACTTGTTTTTTTCATGATTTGATTTTTTAGATCTTTCATTTTTTTATGCCCACCATGGATTTTCATTAGTTCTAAAGTCAGTTTCTGACCATTGTTTGACGAGTACAGCATCATCTTCAATATCTACATGAGCTAGAGCTAAAGATAAAGGAGCAGGCCCTCTTACTACCTTCCCATTCGTATCGTACTGACTGCCATGACAAGGACATATGAATTTATTGGCACCACTATCCCATGGGACAACGCAACCTAAATGAGTACAAATTGCATTTAAACCAAATTCTCCTATTTCACCACCCTCATTAACTATTAAATAAGTTGGATCTCCCTTTAGACCTTGCACTAAACTTCTGTCTCCTGCTTGGTGGGTCGCTAACCAACCTGTCTTTGTTATTGGATTCCCTAATTCATCTTTAGCAGAAGTTCCACCGCCGCCGCCGCCTGCTCTTAAAGGCATGAAATAATTTGCTACGGGGTAAAGGGCTCCTAAAGCTACACCAGTCGCAGTACCAAATGTAAGAAGATTCATAAATTGCCTTCGACCCATTGAAGGGACATCATTGGAACTTAATTGAGTCATTCGCTACTTGGTTCTGTTATTTATTAGTTATTATGGATCAAATTGTTTGATTTCTGTTGCAAATAGATAGGACTTTTAATAATTTAAAGTAAAAGTTTAGGAAGTCTTAATTAATTGATTTAAATGAACCCATTACTAGTAGATGAAGTTATACATTATTTGATTCATCGCTGGGGAAAAAAATATGACTTTAGACTTTTTAGAAGAGGAAAATTTGTCTATTTTCAAATGATGTGGGGATTTCTTGGACAGGAATCATTTCCTTTAAGTGAAGATGAATATAAAAAATCGATAGCTGATAAAATCGAGATTCTAAATAGATGTGGATATTCAGAGGAAGTAAGGGAGTGGCTAAAGAAAGTCAATGCTAAGCCAAGGTTAGGAAGAGCTGTCAGCTTGCAATTGAATATTAATGAGAAGATGAAAGAGTTTTTGACTTAAGATTTTCTGATAAGTAAGTTAATCCAGTACCCACAAAAAATAAAAATACAATAGATATAGATAGCAAAGACATTGTCAATGGGTCTGTTGAAGGAGTTATCACTGCAGATAAGATTGCTGAGGAGATTACAACTATCTTCCAATTCGATATCATTTTCTCTGTTGTAATTATTCCAAGAGAACCAAGAATAAATTGTAATACTGGTAATTGAAAAGCTATTGCGGTGCTAGACATTAATAAAAGAACAAAATCAAAATATCTCTCTATAGACCAAGTCGGTTCAACAATATCAGCACCGAAAGTAATAAAGAAATTTATGGCTGCAGGAACTAATATCCACCATGAAAAAATTAATCCCAAAAAAAATAGAAGACCTGATCCAAAAACTGCAGGCAAGATAAGGCTTTTTTCTTCTTTTGTTAATCCGGGGGAAATGAACAATATTATTTGATAAAAAATATAAGGTATGGAAACTATTAATCCGCTGTAACCTGCAACTTTAATAGCTACAAAT
>CACAQQ010000003.1 GCA_902534675.1 uncultured Prochlorococcus sp. | reverse complement strand
TCATTTAGAACTTCATTCAATGAATTTGCTTGAGATAAATTTCTTGGGTAACCATCTAGAATCCAACCTTTATTATCCTTAATTAAATTATGTCTTACTATCTTTAATACGAGTTCGTCACTAACAAGTTCCCCTCGATTCATAATATCTTTTACCTGGATACCAAGGGTAGTATTCATTTCGATTTCTTTTCTTAATAATTCACCAGTAGAAAGGTGTAAGTAAGAATTAGTTTGACTTAGCAATGCCGCTTGAGTCCCTTTACCAGCTCCAGGAGCTCCTAAAAATAGTAAATGTTTCTTCATTAATTGTTAATTAGTCCCTCATACCTTTGTGAAATCACATAGGTTTGGATTTGCTTAGCAGTATCTATAGCAACACCCACAAGAATAAGTAATGAAGTTGCTCCTAAACCTTGAAAGGTCTGAACATTTGTGGCTCTTTCTACTGCAGCTGGGATTATAGCTACTGAACCCAGAAATAATCCTCCCAATAATGTCAACCTATTTTGTATACCTGATAGGTAGTTTGCTGTATTAGTTCCTGGTCTAACTCCTGGTATCGCTACTCCCCCTTTCTTTAAATTTGAAGCTACATCCACTGGATTAATGGTAAGAGATGCATAAAAATAAGAGAACCCTAAAATCAAGGAGAAGAATGTAAGAGCATAAGGCCATGGATTAGAAGATCCAGGATTTAAACTACTCGCTAACTTTATTAAGACTGGATTTCCCGTAACATTTGCAATGGTTATAGGTAAAAAGATTAAAGCAGATGCAAATATAATAGGCATTACTCCTCCTGCATTTAATTTCAAAGGTAAATAACTTTGCCTTGTAGGAAGAAGTGTTGAATTTCCTATTTGCCTTTTTGCACTAACAATAGGAATGCGTCTAGCTCCCTCTTGGACAAAAATGATCCCAACAATTGTCAGTAAAAATACTCCAAGTAAAACAGCTATTCCTAAAACATCTCCTCTATCGCCAGTTTGAGCTTTTTCAATAGTTGAACTAAGGGCCTTAGGTAATGTCGAAACAATATTCAAAAAAATTACAAGTGAAGCCCCTTGACCTATCCCTTTCTCCGTAATTATTTCACTAAACCACATTACTAACATTGAACCAGTAACTAAGGCAATGGAGGTTTGTAAGACAAATGTAGTTTCACTTATCCCTTCAACAGCATATTGTCTGAGAATTAACGAAAAAATTATACTTTGCAAAAAACCCCATCCTAATGAAACGTATCTAGTTATTTGAGCAATTTTTCTTCTTCCCGCTTCTCCTTCATTTTTTTGTAAATCTTCAAGCACAGGCAATGAAGCTGTGAGAAGCTGAATAATAATTGATGCGTTGATAAAAGGAAGTATGCCTAATGCGAATATTCCTAAAGTTGAAATTCCTCCTCCAGTAAAAATATCTAAAAAACCTATTAATTGCCCCCCTTGATCTATAAAACTTTTAAAAGCAACCCTATCAATACCAGGCATGGGAATATATATACCAAGTCTTACTAAAAGGAGAAGACCTAAAGTTGTTAAAACTCTACTCCTAAGCTCTTTATTTAAAAATAATTGGGAAAGAATTTCAGAAGCGCTAGGATTCCTACTTTTGTTGACAAACATTTTGAAGCTTACCTAAATCTTTAGCAAATTTATTTATTATTTATAAGCTCGCAGGATCCACCTGCGTCCTCAATTTTTTGTTTTGCAACTTTTGTAAATGCATGAGCTTGGACTTTTAACTTTACATTAAGTTTTCCATTACCAAGAATTTTTAAGGGAAATTTGGGCTTGAAGATCAGTCCTTTCTTAACTAGTGAATCTAGGTTAACAGTATCGTTATCTTTGAAATCATTTAATTTTTCTAAATTAATTATTGAAAAGTTCTTTTGATTAATTATTTCAAAGTGCTTTAATTTTGGAACCCTTCTATATAAGGGCATTTGGCCACCTTCAAAACCTGGACGTGTGGGTCTTCCAGAACGTGACTTTTGTCCTCTCATTCCAAAACCACATGAAGCACCCTGACCGGCTGCAATACCTCTACCCTTTCTTAATTTTTTCTTTCTAGAGCCCGAGTTTGATTTAAGTGTATTTAATGTTGAAGTCATGATTTTAAGAGTAGAGCTGTTCAAGTGAGATTCCTCTCTCCCTTGAAACAGATTTATGTGTTCTTAATTGAGAAAGAGCTACCATAGCAGCTCTTGCATTATTCAGGGGTGTTTTACTCCCCAATCTTTTTGCTAAGACATTTTTTATACCGGCTAATTCTAAAACCGTTCTAATTGAACCGCCAGCAATTACACCTGTTCCTGGAGCGGCAGGCCTAATCATTACGTTAGCAGCACCATCACTACCTAAAGATAAAGTTGGAATTGAGTTATTTGGAGTTAAAGGAACTCTGACAAGATTCTTTTTACCATCTGAAACTCCCTTTCTAACTGCACCAATGACGTCACCAGCTTTACCAACCCCAACTCCGACTTGCCCTTTTTCATTGCCAACAACAACTATTGCTCTAAAACTCATTTTTTTTCCGCCCTTAACAGTTTTTGATACACGTCTTATTTGAACAACCCTTTCTTGCCAATCAGAATCTCTTTCAAGATTTTTTGCATCACCTCTCTTGTTTCTTTTACGATCATTTCGATTATTCTTTTTTTGTTCACCAGGCATAGCTCCTGGGACTTTATCATTCTTGGATTGAATTTCTTGTTTTGTTGGAGTGTCAGTCATAGTAAAAAAAATTAAGATTAGAATTCTAGGCCAGCTTCACGAGCAGCGTCAGCAAGTGCCTTCACTCTACCGTGATATAAATTACCTCCACGGTCAAAAATTACTTGCTTGATTCCTTTTTTTATAGCTCTTTTTGCTAATAATTTTCCAACAATGGATGAGGAATTACAATCAGAGGGTAATTTCTCAGATTTTTCTCTTAGTTCTTTATCAATAGTTGAAGCTGAACAAATAGTTTTTTGAGCGCTATCATCTATAACCTGGGCATAAATATGGTTATTAGAGCGAAAAACAGAAAGTCTAGGACGCGTAGCATCTCCAATTAAGAATCTTCTTAATCTTCTATGTCTTTTCTGAGTTTGTAATTTCCTGGAAAGTTTGGTCATTTTTTTAATTGGAATTATTTTTTGCCAGATTTACCAGCTTTTCTGAGAATTCTCTCATCATGGTATTTAATTCCTTTACCTTTATATGGTTCTGGAGGTCTAATTGATCTGATTTTTGCTGCTTCATTGCCAACAATTTCCTTATCAATTCCAGATACGGTAACATTTGTATTACTCTCAACTTTGTATGTTATACCATCAGGGGGGATCATTTCTACAGGATGACTATATCCTGCACTAACAACTAGATTTTTACCTTTTACTTGTGCTCTAGATCCAACGCCAACAATTTCCAGTTTTTTTGAAAAACCTTGACTAACCCCTTTAACCATATTTGCAATTAAGGCTCTACATAAACCATGTCTTTGCCTTGAGAATATTTTAGTAGTAGTGGGACTTACGACAACAGTATTATCTTTTTTATCAAAACTTACACCTTCAGGCATCTGACGTTTTAACTCACCCTTAGGGCCTTTAACCGTAACTGTTAATCCATCAAAATCAACAGTTACTTTATCTGGGATCAGCACTGGTGTTTTTCCAATTCTTGACATGATTAATCCTCCTTAATAAACATAGCAAAGTACTTCACCACCTATACCTTGCTTCCTGGCATCACGATCACTCATGACACCCTTAGAAGTTGATATGATAGCAACTCCGAGACCTCCAAGAACTTTTGGCAAAGCTCTAGTATTTTTATAAATTCTCAAACCAGGTTTACTCACTCTTTGCATGGATCGAATAGTAGGGAATTTATTTTTTCCACTATATTTCAGACCAAGTATTATTTGTGATTTATAGCCTTCACCTTCCTCGTTAATTTCAGAAATGAACCCCTCTTTTTGGAGTACTTTTGCAATACTTAAGGACATTTTTGAACTTGGGATTGATGTGGTTGTATGCTTTTTTTGACTCGCATTTCTGATTCGAGTAAGCATATCTGAAATAGGATCGTGATTTGACATAGTTTTAATTTAATTCTTACTAAAAGGCATTCCTAACTCTTGCAAGAGAGCCTTACCCTCTTGATCAGATCTTGCACTAGTGACAATAGTTATATCCATACCTCTAATTGAATCTATTTTATCAAAAGAGATTTCAGGAAAAATTAATTGCTCTTTCACTCCAAGGGTGTAATTCCCTCTCCCATCAAAACTTTTTGGATTAACTCCTCTAAAGTCTCTTATTCTTGGTAAAGCTAGATTTATAAATCTCTCTAAAAAGGAATACATCCTGTCACCTCTCAAAGTTACAGTACAACCAATTGGCATACCTTCTCGAATTTTGAAACCCGCAATAGCTTTTTTGGCTCTAGTTACTAAAGCCTTTTGTCCTGTAATTGTTGCCATTTCGTTTAAAGAAGCCTCTAAAGCTTTTGAATTTGAAGCGGCCTCGCCAAGACCTCTATTAACGTTGACTTTGACAACTTTAGGTACTTGATGAATATTTTTAAGACCAAGTTCCTTTAAAAGTTTCGGTCTAATTGATTCTTTGTAGCGATTTTTTAGAGTCATAATTTTTTGTTAATTCTGGTCTTTGTCAGAATTGATAAATTAGGAAAAGTTTAAATCTGGTTTCTGATGAAAAATTAATCAATTACTTCACCAGTTTTCTTCAGTCTTCTTTTCTTAACTCCCTCTTTATCAATAAAGTATTCAATCTTACTTGTTAGATTTTTTTCCTTTGAAAAGAACATTACATTTGATGCATGTAAAGATGCTTCTTCTGTAAGTATTCTTCCAGTTTCTCCTTCCTGGGTTGGTTTTACATGTTTAGTCCTAAGGTTAATTCCCTTTACTACTACTTTATTTTCAAAAGGGATAGTTTTTAAAACCTCACCAGTTTTGCCTTTGTCCTTGCCATTAATTACTTTTACCAAATCTCCAGTTTTGATTCTCATTTTTATTCTCTGGAAATTTTTCTTTTGTTTTAATGAATCCAACATTTAAATCACCTCCGGAGCAAGAGAAACAATCTTTGTATAATTTTTATCCCGCAGTTCTCTAGCTACAGGACCAAAGACTCTCGTACCTTTTGGATTCTTATCTTCATTAATCAAAACTGCAGCATTGTCATCAAATCTGATTGAATTACCAGTATTTCTTCTTAATGTTGCTTTAGTTCTGACGATAACGGCTCTAACAACTTCAGATTTCTTAACTCCCATGTTAGGAAGAGCATCTTTTACAGTTGCTACGATTACATCCCCGACATGTGCATACCTTCTATTTGAGCCTAAAACCCTAATACATTGGAGTCTTTTTGCGCCGCTATTATCAGCAACTGTTAAATAAGTTTCTTGTTGAATCATTTTTTAACCTCCTTATCCTGACTTGTTTTATTGAGAATCTCTTCTATTGCCCATCTTTTATGAGCACTGAGAGGTCTAGTTTCTCTAATTTTAACTCGATCACCTAAAACACATGTATTTTCAGGATCATGCGCCTTATATCGTGTAGTTCTACTTACAATTTTTTTATAAGTGGGATGTGGATATCTGTTAATAACAGCAACAACAACTGTTTTATCCATTTTGTCGCTGACAACAGTACCAATTCTTTCTTTAAGTGCCATAACTAATAATTAATCAGAAGTTGTTTTAGAAGCAGATTGACTCTTACTGAGAGTGAGTAATTGCGCAACTTGTTTCTTGATAATTTTAAATTTATGAGTTTCATTGAGCTGTCTAGTAGCTTGCTTGAATCTCAAATCAAAAAGATCTTTTCGTAATTGGTCAATCTTTTTAGTAATTTCATCAGAATTTAATTTTTTAAATTCCTTAAGTGACTCTGAATTTTTCATTGTTTAACCTCCTCTTGAGATTTTTTACTATTTTTTGTATTTTCTTGGGAGGAATTTTCTAGATTTTTATCAATGGAGATAAATTTAGTTTTTACAGGAAGTTTGTATTGAGCCAGACGCATAGCTTCCTTTGCAATTTCCTCGGTAATATCCTCACCACCCATTTCAAAAAGTATTCTTCCAGGTTTTACAACTGCGACCCAAAACTCTGGATTACCTTTACCAGAACCCATTCTGGTTTCTGCAGGTCTCATGGTTACAGGTTTATCAGGAAATATTCTTATCCAGATTTGACCACCACGTTTGATATATCTTGTCATAGCTCTTCTACTTGCTTCAATCTGACGTGCAGTTACCCAGCCACAGTCTTGAGCTTGGAGAGCAAATTGACCGAATGCAATAGTATTACCTTTTGAGGCTACTCCCCTCATCCTGCCTCTATGTTGTTTACGGAATTTAGTACGTTTTGGACTAAGCATTTTTATACCTCCTATGAATTCTCATTTGAACGATCCTCAAATTGCTGAGGTCTTCTGCTAGCTTTCCTCTTAGGACTCGCACCCACCGGGATAGTTTGTTCTTCTTTAGGGAGAACTTCACCTTTGAAAACCCAAACTTTAATGCCTAGAACACCGTATGTTGTATTAGCTTCACGTGTTGCATAGTCAATTTCAGCTCTCAAAGTATGTAATGGAACTCTACCTTCTCTAGTCCATTCAGTTCTAGCTATTTCGGCACCATTTAACCTGCCTCCTACTTGAATTTTAAGACCTAATACTCCAGCCCTTTGAGCCCTTTGTAAGGCCATCCTTATAGTTCTTCTAAAGGCGACTCTTTTTTCAAGTTGTTGCGCGATGTATTCAGCAAGTAAAAAAGCATCAGCATCAACGCGCTCAACTTCAACAACATTTATTCTCACCTGCCTTGTCCTATCTCCTATGGTTTTTTGAATTCCTGATCTTAATTCTTCAATTCCACTTCCTTGCCTTCCAACTATAACCCCTGGTCTTGCTGTTTTTAATTCAAGTTCCAGCTGATCAGCTTTTCTAGCTATTAATACATCGCTAATTCCTGCCGCACCGTATTTTTTCTCTATAAAAGTACGAATTTTAAAATCTTCTTGAAGAAGAATTGGATACGTCTTTGAAGACGCAAACCATTTGGAGCGATGCTCTTGTGTAATTCCTAGTCTTAGTCCTGAAGGATGTATTTTATGTCCCATTAGTTTTTCACCTCCGCATTAGTTTGAGTAGGAACTGATTCAACAGAAATACTTATATGGCAAGTCTGTTTTTTGATAGAGAAAGCTCTACCTTGAGCTCTAGGCCTGTACCTCTTCATTACAGGACCATTATTAGCCCATGCTGATGAAATAACTAAAGTAGATGGATCCATCCCAAAATTATGTTCTGCATTTGCAACTGCAGATCTTAGAACTTTAGTAATAGGGTTAGTTGATCTATAAGGCATAAATTCCAACATAATCAATGCATCTCTATATGAGCGGCCCCTTATTTGATCTAAAACTCTTCTCACTTTAGAAGCTGATCCGCGAATATAGTTTCCATGAGCGATAGCTGTTTTTGTTGTTTCAGGTGTTTTGGTCATGATTTAGCTCCTTTCTTATCTCTTATATGACCACGGTAAGTTCGTGTAGGAGCAAATTCACCTAGTTTATGACCAATCATTTGTTCTGTTATAAAAACAGGGATATGAGTCTTACCATTATGTACCGCGATTGTATGGCCAATCATGACAGGTAAAATCGTAGAGGATCTAGACCAAGTTTTAATAACGGACTTGTCATTATCGCTATTTTGTTTTTCAACCTTCTTTAGTAAGCTATCTGCTATAAAAGGTCCTTTTTTTAGTGAACGTCCCATAATTATAAAATAAAAAATAAAGTAATAAATGAAGTAATCAAGAGTCTCTTCCTCCTCTACTCCTCTTAGAAACGCGACGACGCCTTCGAACTACTAATTTATTACTTGGTTTGTTCTTTTTACGTGTCTTTAACCCAAGAGCTGGTTTACCCCATGGAGTAACAGGTCCTGCTCTACCAATTGGTGCTTTTCCCTCTCCTCCTCCATGTGGATGATCACACGGGTTCATTACACTTCCTCTAACTTGAGGCCTTCTTCCAAGCCATCTTCTTCTTCCTGCTTTACCTAGGCTAGTATTTCTTATCTCTGAGTTGCCAACTTCTCCAAGAGTTGCATAGCATTCTTTTCTAACAAGTCTTACTTCAGTAGATGGGAGTTTTAAAGCAACATAATCTCCTTCTTTTGCCATTACTTGTGCACTTGCTCCAGCAGATCTAACCATTTGAGCACCTCTACCAGCATATAACTCAACACAATGAACACTAGATCCTAATGGCATAACAGAGAGTGGCATTGCGTTTCCATCTTCAATTGGAACACTTTCTCCGGAAATAACATTTTGGCCAACTTTTACACCCGCTGGAGCGATAATATATCTTTTCTCTCCATCCTCATAAAATAAGAGTGCGAGCCTTGCGTTTCTATGAGGATCGTAGTGGATAGCTGCAACTTTAGCATTAATGTTTCTTTTATCTCTTCTAAAGTCGACTAATCTATATTGCCTTTTGTGCCCACCTCCCCGATGACGGCAAGTAATAACTCCACGATTATTTCTACCTTTCACTCTATGTTTTGAAACTATTAGTGATCTCTCAGGTTTTGCACTTGTTATTTCACTAAAATCAGTAACTACTCTCTGTCTAGTGCCAGGTGTATAAGGTTTAAATTTACGAATTGCCATGATTAGAACTCCTTAAGATTCTGGAAATAGTTGGATTTTGTCTCCTTCAGCAAGACGTACAATTGCCTTTTTGACCTGAGAACGTTTACCGGAAAATTTCCCGACTCTTCTTGTTCTCCTGGGAGGATTCATAGTGTTAACTCCTACAACTTTAACACTGAACAAGGCTTCAATAGCAGCCTTTATTTGTGGCTTTGCCGCTCTATGATCAACTTCAAAAGTATATTGGTTAAGATCTAGTGCATTTGTAGCTTTCTCAGTAATAACTGGCTTCCGTATTACATCTGCCAAACGAGAATCAAATAATTTACTCATGATGCATAAACCTCCTGAATTTTATTTATTGCTGATTGACCTATAACCAACTTATTAGCGTTGAGAATATCAAAAACATTTAGTTGATCGGCGGCTATTAATTTTACTTTTTCAATATTATTTATGGATTTTTTTATTACCTCGGAGGGAGTTTCAAGAATAACCAAAACTTTTTCAGTTTTTTGTATTCCTAATCGAGCGAGGCCGTTAATAATGTCACTTGTTTTAGGCTGCTTTAGGGTAGATCCAAAATCTTCAACAGCTTTTATATCAGACACTCTAGACATAAGTGCTGTTCTAAGAGCTAATCTGCGTTCCTTACGATTCATATCAAGATTGTAAGAACGTGGCTTCGGGCCAAAAATAATCCCTCCACCAGGTCTTAAGGGTGTCCTGATTGAACCTTGACGAGCTCTTCCTGTGCCTTTCTGTTTATATGGTTTTCTTCCACCACCTCGCACCTCAGATCTTGTCAAAGTTGATGCAGTCCCTTGTCTCTTGTTTGCTAGTTGTCTAAGAACTGCTCTATGGATTAAGTCTGCCGAAGAAGTTTCCTTAGCAACTGCCAAATCAAAAGTAACTTTGCCGGATTTTTTACCATCCCACTTAAGAGTTTCAAGTGTTGTCATGATTTTTTACCTCCTTTTCTACCTACAACATTGTTTGGCTTAATATTGACGATTGAACCAGGCTTTCCTGGAACAGAACCCTTTACTACAATCAAATTTTTCTGGTTGTCAATTTTTAAGACCAACAAACCTTTCGTAGTTATCTGTTTGCCTCCATATCTTCCTGCCATTCTTTTCCCAGGATAAATTCTGCCTGGAGTTGTTCCAGCTCCCGTAGAACCTGGCGCTCTATGATTTTTTGAACCATGGCTCATAGGACCTCTGCTAAAACCATGTCTTTTCTGGTAACCAGCAAAACCTCTACCCATAGATTTGCCACTGATATCAACTTTTTGACCAACCTCAAAGTTTTTTACAGTTATTTGATTTCCAATTTCATAGGATGAAGTTTCTTCAACCCTATATTCTTTTAAATGCTTTAAAAGTTCTTCACCTGATTTCAACAAATGTCCCTTTTCAGGTTTGCTTATATGCTTCTCTTTGGACAAACCATATCCTATCTGTACGGCACTATAACCATCCAGAGCTGTAGTTTTCAATTGCGTGACACGGCAAGGACCAGCTTCAATAAGAGTAACTGGTACTGCATTACCTTTGTCGTCGAAAAGTTGGGACATACCCAATTTCTTTCCTAAAATTCCGATAGACATAAGACTAAATTATGCTAGCTCGTAATGATTTTTTAATTATCTAAACCTTGAAGTTATTAAGATGTAGTTAATAAAAAAAACAATTAATTAAGGTTGAGACTTTTCTAAAAATTTAGGTAGTTTCTCTTGGGATTATACCCACCTGAATTTTTTAACGAAACGCTAAAAAATGTGAAATTTTGTAGAGGCTCGGCTAGCTTTCGAGCTTAAAAATTCACTGAATTACAATTCTACATCATCAAGTACCGTAAAATAAAATAAAATAAAAAATAAAGGAAATTTTTATGCCATTACTTCTCACAGGGAAAAAGTTTCATAACGATTTAAAAACTAACAAATGTCTTGCAATCTTTGCTCCTCTTGAAGGTGGTTATGAAACTCGTCTTTTGAGGAGAATGAGGGCCAAAGGCTTTAAAACTTACATAACCTCAGCAAGAGGGCTTGGAGATCCAGAAGTATTCTTGCTCAAGTTGCATGGCGTTAGACCACCTCACCTTGGCCATCAAAGTGTAGGAAGAAACGGAGCGCTTGGGGAAGTTCAACAAGTAATACCACAAGCTTCTGAATTGTTTAATGAAAATGATAAAAATAAATTACTTTGGTTGTTAGAAGGTCAAGTATTGTCTCAATCTGAATTAGAGAGCTTAATAGATATTTGCACTAAAAATAACAAATTAACAATAGTCGTTGAAATGGGAGGTTCAAGAAAACTTGAATGGAAGCCATTAAGTAATTATATTTTGGATGAATTTGAAAGTTAAATTGTTTGATTAAAACCAAGAATAAAACAGATAAATGGATTAAGTTAATTTGTGGTGCCAGTAATGAAGATATTGTTGCCATAGAAGATTTATGTGCAATTTATACTGCCGCTGGTGTTGACTACATAGATGTTGCCGCAGAAGAATCTATAGTTCATGCAGCGAAAAAAGGAATCAAGTGGGCACAAAAAGTCTTTAAAAACTCCCCTGGATTAATGATAAGCATCAGTGATGGTAATGATATCCACTTTCGTAAAGCAAAATTTGATCCATTAAAGTGTCCCCCCAATTGTCCAAGACCGTGCACAAAAGTATGCCCCACTTTTGCAATTGATAATTCTGGGATCAAAAAAAGTAAATGTTATGGATGTGGAAGATGTTTAAATAGCTGTCCCCTAAATCTAATTAGTGAATATGAATATAATTTGTCAAAAGATAATTTAGCATCAACACTTAAAAAAATAGAACCTGATGCAGTAGAAATTCATACTGAAATCAATCGCTTAGATTCTTTTACAAAAGTTGCCAGTATCCTTAAAAATTCTGGTATAAAATTAGACAAGATCTCTGTCAGTTGTGGATTAAATCAAACTTTTGAAAAATCACGAAAACCCGAATATCTCTTGAAAGCTCTTTGGGAAAGATATGAAATTCTTAATGAGCTCAATATTCCCCTTATTTGGCAGCTAGATGGAAGGCCAATGTCTGGTGATCTTGCTCCGACAACAAGTAGAGCAGCAGTGAAGTTGTTTGAAAAAATCGGTTCAGATCTGCCACCAGGATTAGTTCAATTGGCAGGAGGAACAAATGCAAAAACTCATAAATTTTTGAAGTCAGACAATCTTCCAGACGGAATAGCATTTGGAAGTGCTGCAAGAAAAATTATGCAGCCCCTGATTGAATTTGCTCACAAAAACAACAAAAGACTCTATGAGTATCCTGAAATAATGGCTTTAGCGATCAAAAAAGCTCAAAAATTTCTAAAGCCGTGGAAATCGAGCTGATCCAAATAATATTTTTATTTTTCAAAAACTGCGCCGACTTTATAAAAACTTTGTATTTTTTTGATAGAAAAAAATCTTTCCATGTATTAAAATAGGAATTCATTGGGCCGTCGCCAAGTGGTAAGGCATCGGGTTTTGGTCTCGACATTCCTAGGTTCGAATCCTAGCGGCCCAGTTATAAAAATAAGTTGGTGTCTTATCAAAAAATATTTCTATTTGATTTTGATGGAGTAGTGATAGATGGAATGTATGAATATTGGCATAGTTCCTTGCTAGCTTGCGAAAAATATTTAGATTCACCGTACATCTCTGTTGATCAAAAACTTTACAAAAAAGTACCAACTTCGTTCAAAGAGATTAGGCCTTGGGTTAAATATGGTTGGGAAATGATTTTAATTGTTCACGAAATTATAAAAAGAGAAAATCCATTAAAAAATCATAATCAAGATGATTTCATTAATAATTATCATCAAAATTGCCAGAGGATATTAAACGATAATTCCTGGACTGCCGAAGATTTACAAAAAATATTAGATAAGTCTCGCGAGTACCAAATTAATAAAGATTTTAAATCGTGGGTAAATTTACATAATCCATTTTTTGAAGTTATAAATTTTACAAAAGAATTAAATAAAAGAGGAATAAAAACTGGGATAATAACAACAAAAGGGAAAATATTTACAGAAAAAATTCTTACACAATTAAATATTTGTCCAGAATTTATTTTTGGTTATGAATCTGGAACGAAAGTCAAAATAGCTGAAAACCTCACCCAAACTTATGAAATTTTAGGTTTTATAGAAGATAGAAAAAAAACTTTAATCGATATTAAACAAAATTCGCAAACCTCTCATATTCCATGCTTCTTAGCTGACTGGGGGTATTTAAAAACAACAGATAGATATAATTTAAGTAATGAAATCAAATTATTAAAATTAGATAAGCTTGAGGAATTAGTTGCAATTTAAAGATAATTAGCTAAAGTACAGATGTACTATAGTTTGTATTTATGAAGTTTGGCTTAAATAACAATTTCCAAATTTAGAATAATTACAAGAAAATTAACCGATAAATCAAACAATGAGCCTTGAAGAAAAGAAAAAAACTGAATCGAAGGAAAAAGACAAGGCATTAAGTCTAGTCTTAGGCCAAATAGAAAGAAATTTTGGACGAGGATCAATAATGAGACTTGGTGACGCCTCAAGAATGAAAGTAGAAACAATATCTACTGGAGCGCTCACCTTAGATTTAGCATTAGGAGGAGGCTATCCGAAAGGAAGAGTAGTAGAAGTTTACGGACCAGAAAGTTCAGGAAAAACTACATTAACGCTTCATGCAATTGCGGAAGTCCAAAAAAATGGAGGAGTAGCTGCATTTGTAGATGCTGAGCATGCACTTGATCCAGTTTATGCAGCCTCTTTAGGAGTTGATGTTGAAAATTTGTTAGTTTCACAACCAGATACTGGTGAAATGGCTCTAGAAATAGTTGACCAACTTATAAGATCAAGTGCAGTAGATCTTGTAGTTGTTGACTCTGTAGCGGCACTAACTCCAAGAGCAGAGATAGAAGGAGAGATGGGAGATCACGTAATCGGAAGCCAAGCAAGGCTAATGAGTCAAGCGATGAGGAAAATAACAGGAAACATTGGCAAATCTGGATGTACGGTAATATTTCTGAATCAATTACGCCTAAAAATTGGCGTTACATACGGCAATCCAGAAACAACCACAGGAGGTAATGCATTAAAATTCTACGCCTCAGTGAGACTTGATATCAGAAGAATTCAAACTCTTAAAAGAGGTACTGAAGAATATGGTATAAGAGCAAAAGTGAAAGTAGCAAAAAACAAAGTTGCACCACCCTTTAGAATTGCAGAGTTTGATATTCTCTTTGGGAAAGGCATTAGTACTACAGGATGTTTATTAGATTTAGCAGAAGAGACTAATATCATAATAAGGCGAGGTGCTTGGTATAGTTATGAAGGAGAAAATATTGGGCAAGGAAGAGATAATACAATTATTTGGCTTGATCAAAACTTAAAAATCAGGAATAAAGTAGAATCTATAGTCAAAGAGAAATTAACAGAAGGTACTGAAGTCAGTTCTAATTCAATGAAAGCACTAAATAGCAATACTGCTGATACATTTGCTGTTAATGATATAAAAACAGTAGCTTAGATTTATAAAGAATCAGCTAAAGTCCACCACCCAGCAGCAGGCCCTACAAATCTCACTACAATCCATAGGATTACTAACCCTCCGATTCCAAACCAACTGGCTTTAATACTTAATTTAATTAAGTTATCTCTTTGGTTGATTGTAAAAGGTAGCCATTCAAATATTCTTGGAGACGAATCAATTTTAGTTTTTGTAATATTCTTTTTTGGAGGTAACCCAAGTGTTTTTCGTCTTTTTGCTTCTCCCATATTTCTTTAGTTATTTACAAAATCATAACCTAATCAAAAGGTAGCATATAGTTAATTTGTTTTGAAGGTTGAATATTTTGCAAAAGTAATCTTCCCCAATTTCTTTTATTTACTCTTCCATCTAAGATTATTAACTTCCCTGAATTTCTTCTCAAAGGGGAAATAGATCTTTCAAGTTTTATTTTAGCTTGAGGAAGAAAGAAGTCTCTAAACCAATCTTGAGAAAGCTTCTTTTTATGAGAAACTGTAATTGCGTTAATAGGTTCTGACATATTCGGGATCGGAAGTAAAGGAATGATAATTTGTTCTGGAATTTGAATTAAATAAGAATTCATAATCCACCAGTCAAAACTAGAGCAAAGAATTTCATTTTTACCAGAGGGAATTGTCTCTAGCAATACTCTCTTACCGTGCTTAGAAGCTAATTCTGTAGCAAGGGTAATTTTTAAATCATTATCATCAGACAAAACTAAAGTTAAACCCTTTCTAAAAAGTATTAACTTTTTACATTTATCCAAGATTGAATTAGTAAAAAAAGGATTATTAGGAAGCAACTGTTTAGAGGGTATATATAATGAAATCTTTTTCTCTTCAAAATTACTTTTAAAATTGACAACCAAGTCAATATTTAAATTGTGCTTTTTAAGATACATTTGGAAAAAATTATCTTTTCTCAATGCTGATAAAAAAACAAATTTATTATTTGAAAAAAATTCCTTAATTTGAGAAAGTTCATCTATTGGCTGCAAATACAAATCCCAATCTAAATTTGTATCGTTTAATTTTACCCAGCATGCCCAACCTTGAGAAAATGCTTTATTAACTCTTAAAAATTTTTCAGAAAAAAAAGAATTTTCATGAAAAAAATTTGAAAAAAAACTAATTTCTTTTTCATCTAAATTTATATTAGTATTTCCCAAGACTTTTCTCATAAAGAACTTTTTTTTAAAGGAATCATATATATTTATAAATTTTTGATTGATTAATTCAAATTCTTTAAAATTTTTTGTCCAATCCTTTTTATGTAAAGAAATTCTAAAATGATTTTGTAAATCCTGTTTTATATCCTCAATTCCAGAATAAACTATTTGGTAGTTTCTAAGATTAAGAGAATTGGGATCATTAAGTAAATCTTGAATTGTTATCAAGCGAACATGATGATTTGCAAAAATAAATTGATCTTTTTTTAAAATAAAATTGAAACCTAGATTTTTCAATGAATCAATCTGAAACCGGCTTATAAATTGTATTTTTTCTTTAGATAGAATAAATATTGAATCCTCTTCCTTTAAAAATAGAGATATCAAAATTGGAGGTAACCAATCATAGCTTGAGAAAATTTCGGAATTAATTAAATATGTAGAATCATTTTCAATACATTTGGAAATTATCCTCCCAAAAGAATATATATGTTCCCAATTAATTCTTTGATCTCTCAAAAAATTTTTCAAATATTGATGACTTAAAATTTGAAGCATTTATAATAAATTTAATTTCAAATACATACAAAATTTATGAACCTAATATACAAAAAATTGGTATCAATATAAGAGGATCTTGAATTAATCAAACTATGAAAATCGGAATAGTAGGATTAGGTTTAATTGGTGGTTCTTTAGGATTAAAACTCCAAAGCCTAAACCATACAATTTATGGAATAGCAAATAATAAATTTAATGAAAAAAAAGCTAAAGAAAAAAAACTTGCAAATTTTGTTAGCTGTGATCTGAGCTTATTAAAAAAATGTGAGCTCATAATTTTGGCATTGCCTATCAAAGATTTGATCTGTCCATCTCAACAATTAGTAGAATCAATACCTAAGGAAACAATACTAACTGATGTAGGTTCTGTTAAAGAACCAATTGTAAATACATGGGAAAATTTACATCCTCTATTTGTTGGATCTCATCCAATGGCAGGCACAGAAAAAAAAGGAGTTGATTCCGGTTTTAAAAGTCTTTTTAAAAATGCAAAATGGATCATTACCCCAACACAAAATAGTGATTTTAATGCAGTCAGAACTATTTCCGAGCTAATAAAATCAATGGATTGTGAAATGTGCAAAGCTTCGCCAAAAGAGCATGATGAAGCAGTATCTCTAATTTCTCATTTGCCTATATTTTTAGCTTCTGCTCTAATTGAAACTGCGCATACAAAAAATAATCAATCTTTCTTAGATCTCACGCAAAAATTAGCTTCTACAGGCTTTGCTGACACATCGAGGGTTGGCGGTGGCAATGAACAATTAGGCTTAGATTTAGCTATTAATAATCAGATTAATATTTTAAATGCCATAAATAATTTTAAAAATAAGCTGGATATACTTGAATCTCTTATTAAAGAAAAAAATTGGGAGTTACTTTCTAACAAACTTGCCGAAGCAAAAAAAGTCAGACATAATTTCACAAACTAAAATTTTCTATACCTTTGGAAGCTAAAATTTGCCTTGAAACCATTAATGCAGACTGACTAACACCTGCAGTCCCCTCTCCTGGATAAATCGAATCTCCACATAGCCATAAACCTTCAAAAGGAGTCCTACTTGATAATCCAAATAAACCAAAAATATCTGGATTCTGACCAAGCCCGCCTACTATTCCATTAGGTCTATTTGTCCATTTTTCAAATCCCAATGGAGTTGCTAATTCTCTATGTAGCCAATTTTCGGGATCAATCTCAAATTGACTTTCCAATTCACACGATAATTTTTTCATGAAATCATTTTTCTTCTTTATGTAAGTTTGTTTATCTAGATCAAACCAATCTTTAGTCTTGGTGAAGATACTCGCAATTAAAGTAACCTCACCTTTTGGTGCTCTTCCATCGCCATCATCGCTGATTGATACAAATAAAGAAGTAAATTCTTTCGAAACAAATTGATAATGATTAGAGGAAGTTTTTTTAATATGTTCTTTTTTTAATGCTGAATAGAAAACTACAGCTCCACTTGGATCAGGCAAATTATTCAGTCGATTTTGATAATTTTTTTGTCTTTTTAAAGGATCTTTCAAATGCTTGAGCAAAGATTGTGGAGGGGCAGTATATATCAAATCCTTTGCTTGATATATAAAAGATTGTTTTTTCGAATTAGCAGACACTTTCCAACACATATTAACTTCATCAAAATTTATAGAATTGACTTTTTGTCCAAAAATTAGATTAGCTCCAGTTTTACTCAATGAACTTTCTAATGCTTCACTTAAAGACTGCATAGATTTTTTAAGATGCCATAGACCATGTGGCTGCTGGCACATCTGAAGAACAGTAGATCCATATAATGCGGCTGTATTATAAACATCCTCTTGAGAATAAAGTTTTAGTTGAAGATTTAAGAATTTTATCAAGCGCTCATTCTTGGATAATCCACATATCCTCAATAAATCAAAAATAGTAGATTTAAGTAAGATACCTGTGACAAGATTTGATGGTACTAGTGCTTTAAGAAGTTGAGAAAAATCCCAAAAATTACTTATAGGTAATACAGGATTATTGTTAGCAAATATCCAATTACTTTGATGAATGAGAGTACAAAGTCTCCAAAATTTACTACTCCCTGGAAACTGCATTTCTTGCTCAGCAATCCATTTAGTCTTTTCATACCAAATATGAATAGGCTGACCACCATCATTTAAATCAACAATGCAAGCTGGATCTAAAATTGTGGCTTCAGGCGATGGAATATTTAAAAAATTAAAAATTCTAGAATGTATTCCTCCTTTCTCTAAACCCGCAACTTGAGTAGCACCAACATCAAAAATATAATTCTTTCTTTTAAAAGTACCGGCACATCCTCCTGATTGAGTATGAGATTCAATTAAATTCACTGATAACCCTTGTTTTGATAAAATCGCTGCAGAAGTTAGTCCTGCAATACCTGCACCAACAACAACTACTTCGGACTTTCTCATTAGAAAATGCAAACATTATCACCTATTGAAGTTAACGAAATTTGTGATGAATTAGGTGAAACCTATCCAAAAAGTATTGAACAAGTACATGGTGGTGATATACATAGTGCCTGGCAAATAAAATTCTCAAACAAAAAGTTATTCCTTAAAAAAAACATTAGAAACAAAAAATTTCTTAAATTTGAAAAATATTGTCTTCAAAATTTGAGGAGGTATATTAATCAAGAAAACTTAGTTATTCCTGAAGTTATTGCATATAAAAATATAAAAAATATAGAGATTCTTCTAATTGAATGGATAGATATGGATAACTTTAATCAAAAAAAGCTTGGAAAAGGCTTAGGTGAAATGCACTTAAAATCATCTGAATCAAATCCCAAAATGTTTGGGTCTCCTGTTGAAGGTTTCATCGGAACAACAGATCAGAAGAAAGGCTGGGAAGATAATTGGATTGATTGTTTTTTAAATTTAAGGATAGTACCGCAATTATTAATTCTTAAATCGTCGATTTTAGATAAAGAAACTATAAATAAAGTTAAAGAAAAAATTAAATCAGAGTTGTTGAATCATAAACCAATAAATTCTCTAGTTCATGGTGATTTATGGTCAGGAAATACAGGAATTGATAAAAATGGTAAGGGAGTTATCTTTGACCCGGCATCTTGGTGGGCTGATAATGAAGTAGATATAGCAATGACAAAATTGTTTGGAGGTTTTAGAAAAGAATTTTATGAGGAATATCATAAAATTTTTCCAGTAAAAAAAGGGTTTGATAAAAGAATTATTATTTATAATTTTTACCACATATTAAATCATGCCAATATGTTTGGCGGATCATATATAAATCAAGTCAAAGATTACGTAAAATCAATACTCAATATGTAATCTTAAACTAACCTAAATATGTCTTTTTAAGGTTTTGTACCTTTTCTAAAACAGCTTCACGATTTTCACTTGTGCGAAGATTTTGCCAGCTCCATTGACCAACAACAATAACACCTAGTAATTCGAGTAAACCGGGGAGAATAGGAAAAAAGTTAATCGTGTCGATGACAACTTTAATTATTATCTGAGCTATAACGACAACTGCAATAATGCCTGCCGCTTTGCCATATTTGCCCATTTGAGTCCAATCAACATTACCGAGGGTTTCGTTGACTTTCCCCATTACATCAGAGTACTTCTCTGAGAAGCTTTTGGTTTCTGAGCCGGAGTCTTGATTGGACTCTGGAGTGTTATCACTCATGAATTCAGTAAACTTAATATATGAACCAGAGAGTATCGGAAAAATTGCCGATTGACTACCTTTTTGTTGTGCAAAATTCCGAACCGAAACATTTTGTATTTTTTAGATGTTTTTTAGATGTATTGAGATATAAAGTTTTTCTAAGGATTTAAATTCTTAATTGATCTATAAAATCATTACATTATCATCTAGTTCTGACAAAAACATTTATATTACTGAACAAAAGTAAAGAATTAAAAGTCTAAAATTTTTATTTAAATTATTATATTTTCATAGTATTTGAAAACTTTAAAAACGATATGTCAAAAGATATCAAATTTGATCTTTTAAACAAAGATGAACAAGAAAGGTATCAAAAACATTTAGCTCTTAAAGAGGTAGGATATGAAGGTCAATTAAATCTAAAAAACAGCTCCGTCTTATGTATTGGAGCAGGAGGGCTTGGATCTTCTGTGTTGCTTTGTCTGGCGGCAACAGGAATTGGAAAAATTGGAATAGTAGATAACGATCATGTTGAGAAGTCTAATCTTCAAAGGCAGATAATTCATGAAACAAATACAATTGGCAATCTTAAAATTGATTCTGCTAGAGAAAGGATAAAAAAATTAAATCCTAACTCTGAAATTTTTACTTTTGCAGAGAGAATTAACTCCAAAAATGTCTTAAAAATAATTCAAGAATTTGATGTCATTTGTGATTGTTCTGATAATTTTGGCACTAGATATTTGATAAATGATGCATGTCTGATACTAAATAAACCTCTCGTATTTGGAAGTGTTCAAGGGTTTGAAGGGCAAGTAAGTGTTTTTAATTTAAATAAAAATAGTCCTAATTTAAGAGACTTGCTTCCTGAATCACCTTTAAAAAATGCTATCCCTAGTTGCGCAGAATATGGAGTTCTAGGTGTTTCAACGAGCCTAATAGGAACTCTTCAGACAAATGAAATTATTAAAATTATTTTGAAAAAAGGCAAAATTTTAGATGGGCAAATTTTGATATTTGATTTATTAAATATGAATATGAAAAAATTAAACCTAAAAAGTGACAAAACAAATAAACAAATAAAAAATCTTTCTCAGTTTATGGATTTTTATAATGATAATGAGTGTTCTGAGGAAAATATTAAAATAGACCGAATCGATGCTATTGATTTTAATAGCATATATAAGGCAAAACCTAATAACATACTTTTAATTGATGTCAGAGAAAATGAAGAATTTTCTTCTTCTGCGATAGAGGGTTCTATTTCCATACCTCTTAGTCATTTGAATCAAGAATCTGACTTAAAATTTATTCAAAAAGAAAGTTTAATAAAAGAAGTTTTCACCATATGTAAATCGGGCAAACGTTCTGAAAAAGCTTCAAAAATCTTGTCTAAATTCAAAATTCAATCTAGATCTATAGAGGGAGGCATTGAAAAAGTAAAAAAAATATTACGCAATTAAGATTTAAAAATATTTAGTAATCAACACCCCTTTTCAAATCAACTCCAACATTTGCATAATGTTTATGACAGACCATTTCAGAGTAAACATCAGCTAATGCAAAGTATGAAGGTTCATTTTTACATCTCCCAGTAATAACAACTTCTGTTTCTGCTGGTTTTTTTAAAAGCGTTTCATGTATTGATTCAACAGGGAGCAGCTCTAAATCAACAGTTGGATTCAATTCATCCAGAATAATTGTTTTATATAATCCACTCAAAATAGCAGCTTTAGCAATTTCCCATGCTCTTTCAGCTTCAACATAATCAATTGGTTGTTGCTGACCTCTCCATACAATGGCATCTCTGCCAGAACGCAAATGATCTACTAAATGTGGATAACTCTCTCTCAAAGCTTCTATGGCAGCATCTTCTGTATAACCATTGCCACCTTTTAGCCACTGTAATATTAAAACCCTATGACTTTTATCCTGAGATATTCCTTTACCAATAGCTTGAAGAGCCTTGCCAAGTGCACTTGTTGATTTACCTTTTCCTTCACCTGTATAAATCTCAATACCACCAGTAAATCTCCTTTCTCCTGGAAGTTTTGATAAGTCTCCTATTGAACGCGGTCTCATTTCTGAATGGAGTTGCGATATTCTTACCAAAGGGGAAGGAGCCGCCCTTCCAGTAATTATTATTTCTAATCCATCAGGACGATTTTGAAGAGAATCAACTACTTCTTTAATATCAAGCATTCCCAAATCAAGAACTGGATTCAGCTCATCTAATACAACAACAGAATAAAGTGAGCTCGCAATTGCTCCTTTAGCAATATTCCAACCTCTATCAGCCTCACCAATATCAAACTTTGTCACTTGGTCAGCAGTAAAGAATTCAGATCTTCCTGTTCTGACGTGGTCAATGAGGTGTGGGAATCCTCTTTGCAAGGCTTCTATTGCCGAATCCTCATCATATGGCCTCTCAGGACCTTTTAAGAATCTAAGAAGAAGTACTCTCGACTGTCTTTTTTCACATATTCCTAGACCTATTGTCCTGAGCACAACGCCCAAAGCAGCCTGACTTTTGCCCTTACCTTCTCCATCGTAAATATGTAATTGACCCTTTGATCTTTCTTGACTGTCACTTGCCGTAACAATTCCAATTCTTCTATTTCTACTTGTATTCGTCAATTGAAAAAGGTGAATGAACTTAATCTAGGATATAGTTGATAATATTATTAAAAATTTAATAATAAATTCAATCTATTTATAAGTATTTCAAATTTTAAAGTAATTAGCATGTTCAATCAACTAGAAATTCTATCTGATGAACAAAGTGAAAAACTTTATGCAATCAGAAGATATATTAAAAATCTTGAAAGTGTTTGTATCGCTTATTCGGGAGGAGTAGATAGTACGTTGGTTGCATCATTAGCATTCGAGCAATTAGGTGAAAAAGCCATTGCAATTACTGGTATTTCTCCCGCGTTAGCTAATACACTTCGTGAAGAAGCAAAAATTCAAGCAAAATGGATTGGAGTCAAGCATGTAGAAATTAAAACATCAGAACTAGAACAATCAAGTTACAGTAAAAATCCTAAAGACAGATGCTTTGCTTGCAAAAAAGAGCTTCACACACATACAACCTACTTATCTAAAAAACTTAACTACAAAAATGTTTTAGATGGAGTAAATCTTGATGATCTGAAAGACTATAGGCCAGGTATAGAAGCCGCAAAAAAGGCAGGAGTTATCTCTCCCCTCGCAAAATTTAAATTTTCAAAACAAGACATTAGGGACATATCAAAGGCATTAGGTTTTCCTTGGTGGGATAAACCTGCTCAACCTTGCCTATCATCAAGATTTCCTTATGGTTATGAAATTACTAATGAGAGACTAAAAATGGTTGAAAAAGCAGAAGAATATCTAAAAGAAGGCGGTTTATCAGATGTTAGGGTTAGATGCCAGGGGTCAACCGCAAGAATAGAGATTCCCCAAGTTGAATTAAAAAAATTTTTTTTCAAATTTAATTTGAACGAATTAGTGCAATACTTTACTAATTTAGGATTTAATTGCACAAGCTTAGATCTCGAAGGACTAATAAGCGGAAAATTAAATAGATAAATCTTTCAAGTTAAACAACTGTTCTCGTCTTTGTAAGGACTTCAACAGGTGGGTTTCGCTCAATGATACGCAAAGTATGTTCTTTAACCTGCAAAGATTTAATTAAATATTGACATGCGATTTCGGGCTTCATATTTTGACCACAAGTAAAGATATCGACTGCAGAATAATTAGATTCAGGCCAAGTATGTATTGAAATATGGGATTCAGCCAGTAATGCAATTGCTGTCACACCTTGGGGTTCAAACTTATTACTTATCAAATTCAAAACTGTTGCCTTTGCCAATTTTGCCGCCCTGTTTAATGTACAGCGCAAAAAAGATTCATCATTTAATTTTTCGTAATCACATCTATAAAGTTCTAACAAAAGGTGTTTACTTTGATGAATTAATTTCTCATCATTAGTGAACGAATGCAAAATTTGATTTTTATCAGGGACTTCCATTAAAAAAATTTATATGAATACAAGAATAGCTAAAAATTATTATTTTTTAAATTATAAATAAATCATTTGCGAAGAGTTCAATAAAGATTGATTAAGTTTATCTAGATGTGTCGCACTTATAAAACATTGACTATTCTTGCCGACGGAATTTAGTAATAAATTTTGTCTAGTTATATCAAGTTCTGCCAAGACATCATCCAATATAAGTATTGGCTGGACATTTAATGTTTTAGTTAATAAATCTAGTTCAGCCATCTTTAAAGCTAAAATAAAAGTTCTTTGCTGCCCAGATGAACCATATTTTCTAACTGAAAAATTATTAATTAAAAACTCAATATCATCACGATGTGGTCCAAAACTACATTTACCAGTCAATGCTTCTAATGAACGCTGATTTAATAGTTGCTCTAATATTTTCTTGCTTATAATTTCTTCTTCTTCTTCTTCTTCTGGACTTATTTTTTGTATACCTGAAAGAAAATTTATACCTATTTGCTCTTTAGATTTACTTAAGTAATTATGCCAATACTCAACATATGGTTTGATTTTTAATAAAGCTCTTTTTCTACGTCTAAAAATTCTTGTACTTATTATTGACATTTGAATATCAAAACTTTCGACAATATCTGAAGAATGATCATTGAGACAGCTTTCTGATCGCCAAAAATGACTTCTTTGTTTTAAGAGCTTGTTAAATCTAATAATCAAGTCTAAATATACTGGTTCAAGCTGAGATACAACTTTATCAATCCATATTCTTCTATAACTTGGTTCACTTCTAACAATATCTATGTCATTAGAACAAAAACATACGCTCCGTATATAATTCTTTATT
The DNA here is from genome assembly GCA_902534675.1 of uncultured Prochlorococcus sp. Classification (GTDB taxonomy): domain Bacteria; phylum Cyanobacteriota; class Cyanobacteriia; order PCC-6307; family Cyanobiaceae; genus Prochlorococcus_A. Next base: position 24,486 of record CACAQQ010000003.1, on the reverse strand, counting down.
TCACTCTGCTTTTTTAAGATTGATTCATTGACATAAATCCTTTTAGGTCCTTTTCGAAATAAATTTAACTTTAAATCATCTTTAAAATCTATTTGTCCCATAACTACAGCCATATCACTATCATTTTCTATTAAATCTTTATCAGTTAATGCTCTGTTAGATTTTAATTGACTTAAAAATTCAACAGATTCAAGTAAATTTGACTTACCAATACCATTACAACCAAGAACAATTGCTCTTTGATCTATTAGATCAATTTCAAAACTTTTATGGTTCCGGAAATTTTGAATTTTTAAGTTATTTAAAAAAATTTTCTTAAGGCATTCTTTAATTAAATTAGCTAAATTTAGGTTATTTAGATTCTCTTTAAAGAAATTGAAAATTAAAGGGCATGTAGCTCAGTTGGATAGAGCATCAGATTCCGGTTCTGAGAGTCGGGGGTTCGAATCCCTCCATGCTCGTAACATATTTTTTAAAGTTTATATCCCATTACTCTTATTCCATTTGGATCTAGTATGAATCCACTATCTTCTAAACTTTTAAATGAAGAAACTGGAGCCTGCACTGAAATGCTACATCCAGGCATTTCCCTATTTATTTTCTCAAGAGTGACTTGAAGCAATATTGAGTAAAAAAGTTGTTGATTATTTCCAGGTATTGCACTTAAATTCCATAAATTTGCATTTAATCCCCTGTCTGATGTAACCCTTACAAAGCCATCTAGTTTATTTTTTGATTCATTCTTTATGGTGAAAAAGAAATTACTTTTCTTTATTGCCTCTGTTAGAGATTTTATTGGAAATGTCTCACAACCACAATTTGCTAAAAGTTTATTAACTTCTTTAGCTAATGGAATCTGAGAAGAGTTCACGAAATAACCCTCTGGAAGAACAAGTTTTTTTTTAAAATTATATTGCAATTATCAACCAGTGTTTCTCATGCCAGCTGCTATCCCATTTATGGTTAAAAGTGCTCCTCTTAATAGTTCACTTCTACTATAAGCTCTTTTAGATTCATCTTTATCAATAACGAATTCACTGATTGGGGGTTGTCTGGTTTGGTCTCTAAGTCTTCTTAAAAGTGAAACTTGCAAAAATCCCAATGGGATGATGGTTTTATTTCTCAAACTTACTGATGATTTTAAGTCTCTATCAGATTCTAAAAGCTTTTTTTTACCAGTAATTTCAAGTATTAAAGATTTTGTGAGATTATATTCTTTAGAAATTACTTCAAAAATTGAATCAAAAGATTCTCTATTTTCTTTACTGCCCAGTGTATCGACATAATATTTAGCAACCTCTAGATCCACTTTAGATAATGTCATTTCTACCTTGGATATAAGCATTCTGAAAAATGGCCATCTTTGATGCAGAACTCTTAACAATTCAATTTGTTGTGAATCAGAATTTAATTCAGAAGATAATGCTGTTCCTACCCCGAACCAACTGGGCAAAAGAAATCTACTTTGTGTCCAACCAAATACCCATGGAATAGCTCTTAAACTTGACAAATCTTTTGCACCTTTTTTTCTTCTCGCAGGCCTACTAGAAATCTGTAATTTACTTATCTCTTCTATTGGAGTTACCTCTTGAAAGAAATTCAACAAATCAGGATTCTCATGCACTAATTTTCTATAATGAGACCTTGATGTTTCTGCTAGCCTAGTCATTAATTGATTCCATTCTGGTGTGGCATCAAGTCTGTTATTTACCAAACTATTTTGAATAACAGCTGTAGTAACAGTTTCAAGATTATACAAAGCCAGTTCTGGAAGGCTATATTTTGAAGCAAGAACTTCACCTTGTTCTGTTATTTTTATTCGCCCTTTTAGAGTACCGCTAGGTTGAGCTAATATTGCCTGATAAGCTGGGCCACCTCCTCTTCCTACAGAACCGCCTCTTCCATGAAAAAGTCTAAGCAAAATGTCGTTTCTACTTGCAAGATTTTGAAGCGCTATTTGAGCTCTATGAATTTCCCAATTACTGGAAACAAAGCCTGAATCTTTATTGCTATCAGAATATCCAAGCATTAATTCTTGAAGGGGTTTAAAAGATTCACCAACTTTAGGCAATAAAGATCTATAAAAATCCAATTTAAACAACTTTTCCATTACTTCTGGTGCTCTTTTAAGGTCTTCAACAGTTTCGAAAAGAGGAACGACTAATAATTTTGACATTTGTGAATTTTGGTCAATAAGTCCCATTTCTTTTGCTAGTAAGAGAACTTCAAGCAAATCAGATGCACTATGACTCATTGAAATGACATAAGAATGACAAATACGACTTCCAAATTCTTGCTGCAGTCTCTTAACCATTTTAAAAACTGAAAAAGTTTCTTCTGTAGTTTTTGTCCAGTTAACATCAGAAGGAATTAATGGCCTTTTTGTATTTAATTCTTCTATAAGCCATTTAATTTTCTCTTCCTCAGACATTTGGTCATAAAGGATAGATAAATCAAGATAATTTGTAAGCTCTTGTATAGCGTCACTATGCCTTGTACTTTCCTGACGAATATCTAAACTTGCCAAAGAAAATCCAAAAATATGAACTTGTGTAAGTAAGGTATTTATTGCCTCACAAGTTAAATCTGTACTAATCAGACTATTTTTAATCAGTTCGAGATCATAAGTAAATTCGTTTACTGATTTGTAATATAAGTTGTCAACTTTATCTTTATTTTTAGTATCGATTTCTCCTTCTAAGTCAAATTTCCACCCACTTTCAGACAATAAATTATTCCTTTCTTGTGTTAATCTTAATTTCTCTAGAATATAACTTAATTTCAATCTATACGGTTCTGATCTGTATCTTGTAGCCCTTGCTTCATAGATCTCTGGGAACTTAACCCTATCAGTTTCTAATGATTCTAATAGAGAAGAACTTACTTGACTCCATTGCATTGAGATACTTAATTGATCTCTAAGATTTGATGTTGCTACTATATATCTTTCCAACATTAACTGCCTTTGGTAGCAGGCAGTTCTCCATGTTATCTCAGGCGTGACCGATGGATTACCATCCCTATCGGAACCTACCCAAGAACCGAAGTTACAAAAAGATTGAGATGGCATCTGCACATCAGGATAATTTTGTGTAAGTGCTTCAGCAATTCTATCTCTCAACTGAGGCATTGCATTAAATAAAACTTGCTGAAAATAATGCAAGGCGTAATCGACTTCATCTAAAACTGAAGGTTTAAATTGATGCAATTCATCTGTTCTCCACCACAGTCTAACTTCCTCTTTTAATTGAGTTTTCAGAAAATTTTTTTCTTCGTTTGTTAAAAATTGCTCAACCTGTATTTTTTTTAACAAATTTGCGACTCTAGTTTGCTTATGTCTAATCGTATGTCTTACTATTTCGGTAGGATGCGCAGTAAAAACTAAACGAATATCCATTTCTTGCAATAACTCCTCTAATTTTCCTGGAGGTACATTTAACTTCCTCAGCCTATAAAATAATTCTCTAAAAGTTACTGGAGCATTTTGCCTAGCCAATGCTGGAGCAAAAGGATCAAGATTATCGGGCGATTTTTGAACATTCTTATTAGTAAAGGTTTGTATATATCTATCTTCCTCAACTCTTTGTTCCAAAATATTCACAAGTTGAAAATATAACGAAAAAGCCCTTGCTGCTGCTATGGATTCTGCCAAATCCATAGAATTTACAATATCAACTATTTCACTTTTAAAAGTTTTTGAACTCTCACCTTCAATTTGTTTTGAATAACTTAATTCTTTAAGTTGTATCAATCTCTCTGCTTGATCATCCGGGCATTCTTCTCTAAGAACAGATTCCCATAGATCTTCTATTAAAAGACGATTTTTATCAAGAGGATCATTGTTACTTATAAGATCCACGTTATTATTTTTACTCTGTTGAAAAGATTCCATATAGCTATTATGTCACAATTGAAAATATTCAGATCAAATATTTGTTTAAATTATCAAACACTCTTGTCTTCATTCTTGATCATATCATCGATAGAAAACTTCATTATTTGCTCAATAGAAAGTCCTTTTTCATATTGATTTATCCATTTCATAGATTGATTACCTTCTTCAAGCACTTTATAGATAGGTATTAAAAGATGTTGCATATTAAATTTTTCTGCAGTAGATGATAAATCTATTAACAAGTTTTGAATCCATTCTCTACAAATAATTTTTTTGCCATCTTGCCAGTGAATTAACTCTGAATTCAAACTATCTTTAGCAGCATTAATTTCATTTTTATCGCATATTTCTGACAATTGATCAATAGAAAAAATGCTAGCAGTCAAAGGATCTAAAGTATTTATATTTTCAAAAAGATTTAAAATCCTTAGTTCTAGCATGGCCGTTATTCCCAATAACAAATTAATATCATGAACGAAATCACAAATTCTTAATTCCAAACGATCAAGAATTAAAGGCCTTTGAGGACCATTTGGCCTTATTGAAGACCAAAAATGTCTTATATTTTGCATATTTTTATTAGCTATATTTTCCTCAATCCAGGCAATATAGGAATTATGATCAGTGAAAAAAGGCACTTTTCTTGGTGTTTTAGGGAACTGAATCCATCTCTGAGAGTGATTTGCCATCAATTTATTATTTAAAAAAGGTGAACTAGCACTTATAGATAGATACAAAGCCGCCTCAGATCTTATAAGTCTAATAGCAGCAAAAAGCTTATTTAAATCATCGATTCCTATATTTATATGGACACTTGAAGTCGCGATAGAGATTCCATAATTATCTTGTATAAATTGATGATAAATATTATCAATATCAGACCGTTGAAATTGAATGTCGTGTTTAAAACAAAGAGTTGATGAAGGAATGATTGTTAAACCTTTGTTTTTAAGCCATTGTCTTAAATTTTTTCTTGGAGTTATTAATTTTTCATAAAGAAAATTATAGTCTTTTTCAGGTGTTGTTATGTATTCAACATTTCTGTTATCTGGCTCTTTTACGAAATCAGGAAATTTTTTCTCAATTTCAGCAGAAACACCAATATGAGAATTTAAAGAACCTGTGAAAAGTTCCACCTCAAAACCCTTATAAAGATTATTTTGACTCATTTATTTATCCAAACAAGCTAATGCTTTTAGTATCCCCTTTGCTTTATTTATCGTCTCTTGATATTCATTTTCAGGAAAAGAATCAGCAACTATTCCAGCTCCTGCTTGCACTGAAACATCATATTTGCCATCTCTTGAGGGTTTCACTATCATAGTTCTTATTGTAATTGCCGTATTTAATGCACCATTAATATCAATAGATCCGTAAACACCAGCATAAGGTCCTCTAGCATCTTTTTCAAACTGCTTAATCAATTGCATAGCTCTTATTTTTGGCGCACCAGTTACCGTTCCAGCGGGAAAAGATGCTTTCAGCAAATCCCATACATCTGAATTATTTTTTAAGATTCCCTCAACTTCACTAACTATATGCATGACATGTGAATATTTTTCAATAACCATTAAATCCTTGACCTTCACACTGCCAATTTCACAAACTCTTCCAAGATCATTTCTCCCAAGATCAATTAGCATTACATGCTCAGCTATTTCTTTAGGATCATTTAATAAATCCTTTTCTAATTCCAAGTCTTGTTGATTATCAATACCTCTAGGTCTCGTGCCAGCTATTGGTCTTAAGCTTGCAACAATCTGACTATTTTTATTTTTTTCAGCTTTAACCATTACTTCAGGACTTGAACCTATCAGATACCATGAGCCAAAATCAAAAAATGACATGTATGGAGATGGATTAACCATTCTCAAACTTCTATATAAATTAAAGGGATCATTATTGACTTGAGTTTGGAATCTCTGACTTATAACTATTTGAAAGATATCTCCGTTTCTTATGTATTCTTGCGCAGAGAGAACTGCATCCTCAAAATCTTTTTTCTTCCAATTACTTTCTAAATCTAAATTTAAATTCTCATTTTCATTCCAATCTAAAAACTCATTTTCTTTTAGAGGAACTCTCATTAAATTTCTAGTTTCCTGAATTTTAGAAATTGAGTTTGTATACAACTCTTCAATCGAGGACTCTTTTGAAGAAGTTGTATCTGCATAAACTACTGCAGTAATACATCTTTTTATTTGATCAAAAACAACTAACTGATCAAAAAACATCCAGGAACCATAAGGGATATTGTTTTCAGGTATTTCATTGATTGGAACGCTTGGTTCTATTTGATTTATTAATTCATAACCCCAAGAGCCATATAACTGTCCAATTGATGGCAAATCATCAATCATGGTTGACTTATATTCATTTGTCCAACTTCTTAAAATATCAAAAGGATCACCTCTATGTGTTTCAATTTTGCCATTTTTCCAAGTTCTAACTATTTCCTCTCCATAACAAACGGCTTCCCAAAGAGGTTTAGTAGCAACAATACTCCACCTACCCAAACTTTCCCCACCTTCAACAGATTCAAGAAAAACACCATGAGAATCTTTTGAGGATAATTTTAACCAAGTCGACAATGGAGTCTCTAAATCTGCAGGCCAAGTTTGAATGATAGGTATAAAGTTTTTGCCTTCTCTGTAAGACTTATAAAAACTATCTTTCTGTGAGCTGATCATATTAATAATTTCAACCCAAATTATAATTATTTTCTTCTTTTATATCAACTTTAAGAAAGTTAATCAAAAGTATTCTTAGTTGTAAATTTCAAACCAGCTGGATTAGGATTTTCACCTATTCTTCTAGGATTATGACCTACTTTCTCTCTTCCTTCATTTACTTTTTCAGGGAAAACACCATCTTTTGGGTGTAAAAATTCAATATCGCCACCTGGGAAAATTCGGTAGATTTTAAAATCTTCAATTCTTGGTTTAAAGGCTCTTAATTGTGTCCCTAATGCAAGGCATTGTTCTTTTCTTGCAAAGTACATTAAATTATCGCCTTCATGCATAATAGCCGCTCCACCGGTGGGCAATTCAAATGCTTGTTCCTTTGAACTTTTCCAAACAATTGCATATTTTTCTTCCGTTTCTGCTGAGTTTAATAAACCCCCAGTACTGCCTATATGCTTTGGAAATTGACCAACTAAAGTTTCAGTCATCCTTGATTTTGAGTTATTTATAATAAGAAATTAGCATTCATATTTTACAAAATTCTATATTTACAGGAAATTTTCTACATTATTTAATATATGGCAAAATTGTTTCTCATTTTATTTTGAATCTGAAATCGGGAAAAATACTGTCAAACCTGTATCACGCCTTTGTGTGACATGCCCTCCTAAACTAGCTAACAACTTTTGAGTAGCATTTTGACTTAGTTGTAAACTACCTGTTTGAGGGTTCCAATTTAAAACAGGACCAATATCAGAACCGTTTTCTTTTTTAAGAATTTCTTTTTGATTACTTTCTAATTTTTGTACTTTTAATTGAAGTTTAAGTTTTTGACCAGCTGGTCTTAATTCTAAAATTAATGTACTGCCTTCTTTTAATCCTCTAGTATTTTTATCTATTAATCCCCTTAACATTAATTCTAATTTTTCCGAATCACTCAAAATTTGCGGAAGTTGATTGGGAATATCAATTTTTAAAGAAATCCCACGTCTATTTAATTGTTTATTCCATAAAGGAGAAAGCTTTTGAAAAATTTCGGCTAAATTAATTTTTGCCAAGTTATTTAATGACGGAACTTCATTACTCACTAATTCTGCTGCATTAAAGATTAAACCAAACCTATCAATTTGTTCATTACATTCATTATCTATTTGAATTAAACGATTTTTCATTGATTCGTCCATCTTATATTTTTTTAAAGTAGAACTGATTAGGGTTCTTATTGTTGCCAAAGGTGTTCTTACTTCATGAGATATTGCACGTAATAATTTTGCTTCAGTTATTTGCACATTTGTTTCATCATTTTTTACAAAATTCTGTATATTGTGATTTGGCGCAATATTTGCCAATTTTGCCGATAATATTGGCCAAAATAATTTTTCAAATTGATTATTGATATTAAGGTTTCCTAAATTATTGATTGCATTACGAAATTTTACTCCTTCCTCATGATTTTCTTGATTTAATTTTGCATGCATTAATTCAATTGAAAGTTTGAGGCTTTCTTCATCACACTTCATTAATAAAATTTTCTTATCTTTTTCTCCAACAATTGATAGTATGCATTGAAAATTTGGGGTAATTATCATCAAAAAAGGTTCAAAACCATCTTCTTGACTAAGACTTAAAACTTTGTAATTACTAATTAAATCAAAATCTTTTTTTATCTTATCTGAATTATTAACTGGTAAAAAACCTGCATTCTCATTTTGAAAATATGGAAACCCCTCAGGAGACCAAAGCCATCCATGAAGTTGATTTAAAAATTTTTTTTCATTAAAAGCCGGCAAAGGCGAGGCAACCCAAATCCCTCCATGTTTATAATTCTGAGATAAGAAATCTTTTTGAATAACTTCTAAAGAAGCCCACCACATTCTTCTGGATGTATTATCGTCAACATATATAGCTTGAGCTCCTTTAATCAAAAGGTCTTGAATTTTTTTTATAGTAATTTGTGATTTCATCAACTTTTTAGTGATCTAGAACGTTTCAATATAGATAAAACAAATCCAATAGATATAAAATTAGTCACCAATGACGTTCGACCATAGCTCATAAAAGGAAGGGGAATTCCAGTAACTGGTCCTAATCCAATAGTCATAAATAGGTTAATAATTATCTGGAATAAAAAAGTTGAGGCTATTCCAATAACAATTAGAGATTCAAAGTTTGTCCTAGCAATTGTTGCAGTATTAATAAGTTTTTTAATCAAAAAAAAGAACAAAAACAAAACTGTTATGCACCCTACAAAACCCAATTCTTCGCCTAAAGCACTAAATATAAAATCAGTATGTTGTTCTGGTATAAATTGCAAATTTGTCAGCTTACCTTGTAGCAAACCAGTCCCAAATAATCCTCCAGAACCAATTGCAATTTTACTCTGTATCAAATGATACCCACCACCTAATGGATCTCTATTCGGATCTAAAAATAAAACTAATCTATCTTTTTGATATTCTTTTAAGCCATATTGCCACAAAATTGGTGTGAATTTTGCTATAAATAAGTGGAGTGAAATAGCTAGAGCAGAAAAAATAATTTTCTTTTTCGAAGATCTATAAGCAAGATATCCTATAACTGGTATCCAAAAAATAAGAAGTGTTGGTAAGGTTAAATATAAAATAGAAGTGATAATACAAAACACTAATATCAAAATCCACTCTATAGGCATTTGCGACCAATAGAGCATCACTCCTGTCAAAACAATTAAAACTAAAGAGGTACCCAAGTCCGGTTGAAAGAATATTAATAACCAAGGAATAATCACTACTAATAAAGGGAGTACTAAATCTCTTATTTTTAAAATTATTTTTTTGTCGAGTACTAAAGCAAGAGTTAATACAGTACTTAGTTTAGCTACTTCTGAAGGCTGAAAAGAAAAGATACCCAAATTTAACCATCTTTGAGCTCCAGAAACTGAGATCCCAAAAAAATAAATTAGTAATAAAGATAATAAAGTACACAAATAAAATGGAATCAAATATTTTCTTATTCTCTCTAACGGTATATAAGAAATAAAAAATGCTAAAAAATAACCTAAAAAACCAGTAAGAATATGGTCTACATAATTTGATACTAAAAAATCAACTTGGATACTTTTTATTAATAAACCCGAAATAATAACTAAAATAAGGGGAATTATAAGTAGTGGAGAAAATAAAAAACCTCTATTAAAATTGTATTTTTTTGGTAAAAATTCTCTCTTATTTAATAAATAAATTATCCTAAACATCAATTATCTATTAACAAATTGATTCTTAATTAATTGAGCTAAATTATCAAATTCAGCGGAACTTTCTTTATCTGGATGACTTATTGAGATTGGTATTCCTTTATTGCTTTCCTCAGCAAGAGGAATTTCAATAGGAATTTGGGCTAATAATGGTAGATCATTTTCTTTAGCTAATGTTTGTCCACCACCTTTACCAAAAATTTCATATTTTTTATTTGGCATATCTGGTGGAATAAAGACTGACATATTTTCTACAATTCCTAATAAAGGTACACCAAGTTGTTTAAACATTGCTAATCCCCGCCTTGCATCTTGTAAAGATACTTGTTGAGGAGTAGTGACAACAATAGCTCCAGAAATAGGCACAGATTGAGAAAGGGAAATTTGAGCATCTCCTGTTCCTGGAGGCAAGTCAATAACCAAAAAATCAAGATTATTCCATTCAACTTGGTAAAGAAATTGACGGATAATACTATTAAGCATTGGTCCTCTCCATATAACTGGCTGCCCTTCTTCTATGAGGAAACCCATTGATACCAGTGAAATTCCATATTTATTTATTGGTATTAATCTTTGATCACTTCCACTACCTTCTGTAACCTTTGGATTCTGTTCAGCAACCCCCATCATTGAGGGAGTATTAGGTCCATATATATCCGCATCCAGCAAACCAGTTTTTAAGCCTAATTTAGCTAGAGAACAAGCGAGATTAACTGCAATGGTACTTTTCCCAACTCCACCTTTAGCACTACTGACAGCTATGATATGCCGAATTCCATCAATCTTCTGCAACTCAGGAGCATTACTTTGATTTTTAGATTCTGTTTTAGAAGGATTATTATCTATTTCTATTTGAACATCATCAATATCTTCAAAATCCAGAAGTACTTTTCTAACATCTTGTACAATTCTATCTCTCTGCGAATTTGCAAATGATGGTAATGATAATGTTACGATTACTCTCGGTATATTGACTCTTACATTTTTAATCCAAGCTAATTCAATTACATTTTTCTGTGATCCAGCATCTAGAACTTTTTGTAAAGCAAAATTCGCATCTTCTATTGTGGTCATTAAATTTTAAAATATTTTGACGAGGTGGTCGACTGTTTAAAAGATTAAGAACTATGTCGAACTATCAAATAATAGGCAATAAGGACCCCCTAAGAGAAATTATAAAGGGAAACTTATAATTAACCAAAAAATTTTTTTCTACAAGATTTACTAAATAAATGTTCAAAGAACCTCCTAAAAACTCTAGAGATAAAACTAAAAATCTCTTATTAACTCTACAAGACAAAATTTGTTCAGGGCTTGAAAATGTAGATGGCAAAGGGAAATTTATAGAAGAATCCTGGCTAAGAGACGAAGGTGGTGGTGGAAGATCAAGAGTATTGAAAAATGGTTCTATTTTTGAGCAAGCAGGAGTAAATTTCTCTGAAGTTCATGGAAAAGAATTACCTCAATCTATACTCTCTCAAAGACCCGAAGCAAAAGGTCATAAATGGTTTGCCACAGGAACTTCTATGGTGTTGCATCCTAAAAATCCATATATTCCTACAGTTCATCTGAATTATCGATATTTCGAAGCTGGACCTGTGTGGTGGTTTGGAGGAGGTGCAGACTTAACACCTTTTTATCCTTATCTTTCTGATGTGAGGAATTTTCACAACGAACATAAAAAGGCTTGTGAGAAAGTTGATAAAGATTTGCATAACGTTTTCAAACCATGGTGTGATGAATATTTCTTCTTGAAGCATAGAAATGAATCGAGAGGCATAGGAGGTATTTTTTATGATTATCAAGATGGTTCAGGCAACATTTATAGAGGAAATAATCAAAATGGAGAGGCATCAAAAGCTTCACAAGATATTGGCAGATCTAATTTAAATTGGGATAATTTGTTTTCTTTAGCGGAAAACTGTGGACAGGCATTCCTTCCCTCATATTTGCCCATTATTGAAAAAAGAGCAACTCAAACATATTCATCGAAGGAAAGAGAATTCCAGCTATATCGAAGAGGTAGATATGTCGAATTCAATTTAGTTTGGGATAGAGGAACGATTTTTGGACTACAAACAAACGGCAGAACTGAATCTATATTAATGTCCTTACCCCCTTTGGCTAGATGGGAATATGGATATAAAGCTAAAAAGGGTTCTCGAGAGGAATTTCTCACATCAATCTTTACAAAACCCCAAGACTGGTTAAATGATAAAGATTTAGAGAAATTCTGTATAGAGAATAATATCTTTGATTAAAGATTTTAGAATAAAATTTTGAAATATCTTAAATAGGCGTTTTAAATAAAGAACCGTCACTTTTCAATTGAAGTTTTTCTCCAAGTTCATTTTCTAAAGAGATTAATTCATCCCTATGAGCTCTTAATCTCATGAAAGTTGAATCATTTTCATTTTCGTTAATCAACCTTAATTCAAATTTCTCCTCTCTTGCTGATTTTTTAAAATAAACAATTCCAGACAAAGGGCCACCAATCAATCCTAAAAGTATAGGCCACCATCCTAATGTAGGAAATATTTGAATAATTACTAAACCCAAAGCACAAGAACCAAAACCGCCAAGAAAACCTAAAAAAATAGCTAAAAATTTGCTAGAAACAACTTTTCCCTTGAATATTAAAATTCTTTGTTCAAAATCTCCTCCCGTTTGCTTCCATCCCCTTAAATTAAGCCATTCACATAAACCATTTAAAACCTTAACTGGCTGCTGAGAAGATGAAATCTCAACGATTGTGGTTCTATCTTTACTAGAAGCCCTAAGGAAAAAAAATAATCCTATGGCCAAAAGAATAGTCAGCAATAATGTTGAATTTAAGGAATAGGACATTAAGTAAATTTTTTCTAGTAAATCGAGAATAAAAATTAAAGTTACATCATAATATAATTTTTTAGATTTATTCTGTAAAATAAACCTATTAGATAAAAATTCTTAATTAAATAAAATCTTAAGTAATTTCTAAGTCTTAAATTACTTTAAATGCTTTTTAAAAATGACTATTGAAAATAAAAATATTGATTTTCTTCATAGCGATTTAACAGCAGATTTATATAATCTTTATAAACAATCATCCTACCTAGCTATTGATACTGAAGCAATGGGTTTAATTCATGGAAGAGATAGACTCTGTTTAGTTCAAATATGTAACGAATTTAAAAGAACATCCTGTATAAAAATCGAGCGTAATACATCTTCGTCTCCACATTTAAAAGCACTTCTTGAAGATGAAAAAATTACTAAAATCTTTCACTATGCGAGATTTGATGTAGCAGCTCTAAAATGCAATCTTGGAATTAATACAAGAAATATTTTTTGTACAAAAATTGCTAGTAAGCTCGCAAGAACATATACAAATAAACACGGTTTAAAAGATTTAATTAATGAATTGTTAGGGATAGAATTAGACAAAAGCTCACAAAGCAGTGATTGGGGTAGCAAAGAAGATTTAACAAAAGATCAATTAGATTATGCAGCGAATGATGTTAGATATTTAATTGAAGCTATGCATAAATTAAAAGTCATTTTAGATAGAGAAAATAGATACGAGTTAGCTGAAACTTGTTTTAAAACAATTTCTGTACATGCTGACTTAGACATACTAAAATTTTCAAATATATTTGAACATTAAAAATCAATCTTCAGTTAAAAAATTATCTTCATCATTAATAGTTTCCATAAGCTTATCAAGTATTCTTGAAGAACTTAATTTATCCCCTTCATTTTTTTCACAAATTTCTAAGACATTTTGTGCAACTTGTATTTTTTCTTGAATGGTTTTAGAGCCTTCTTTTGCAATTTGAATTTCTACTTTCTTTTTAGCGGAGGATAAGCTAATACTCATAATCTTTGCAATCTCTGCGCAAATTTTTAGATATTGCCGGTCATTTATTGGATACATGAAAAATTTGAAACTCTATTGCCATTTTCTAAGATAACAAATGAGGGTAAATAGAATCCACAATTTTTTTGCTTGCGCCAGAATTACCCATTCTTTTTTTTCCAATTTTCACTTGATCAAATCTATTAACTTTTTCTCTCAAAAGTAAACTCAAACGAGTTAAAAGAATTTTTTTATTTTTACAGACTAAAACACTACCTGCCAATAATCTCGATTGCCTTTTTGCAAACGATTTTGTAAATTGCGGTCCTGATCCTGGAAGAGATAGGGATGGAATTCCAAGCCCAGTAATTTGCTCTGTAGCAGTTCCTGCATTAGACAAGCCAACTTCTGCCAAACAAGCCCATAAATTGAATTTGCCTTTTCCAATAACTACATATTGATCTTTCTTTTTCCATACTGAATCTTCATCAATTAAAAAATTAACCTTATTCTGTTTTATGAAACTGTATTTAATTAAATAACTTTTAATTTTACTCACGTTCGCATTGATACTCAAAGGCAAAAGTATTACCAAATCATTTGGTAAATTAAAATCTTGCAAGCAATCAAGAAAATTATCAAGATTCTTTAATGCTTCAGGATATCTACTTCCAACTAATAAAATAATCCTTTTAAAAGAAATAATATTTGATATTTTCTCATTTTTTGCATTAACAAAATCCATCATTGGATTACCCAAGTATTCTGCATTGATTTTTTTTCTATTCAAATTAGAAGCTGTAATTTCATCTCTCATAATTAAATTTTTACATCTTGGAGATTTCATTAAAAAAATTTCCCATGGGTCCCATTCAGAACCTTTCAACTTATGATAAAAATCGCTTAAAGCCCAACCTGGCCCACTACTCCAAGTATGATCACTTTTGGGAGTCCCAATAAAACTAAATTCGCATCCTGAACTCCATGCGTAAAGTAATGGTAAAAAATCGCCTACTGCAATAATTTTGCAGTTTTGTTTTGACTTTTGTTTTACAATTAAAAAATTTCTTAAATTATCGATTAAAAATCCCGCAAATAAATCAAGGAAAAATCCCTTCAGACTTTGATTACTAAAACCTCCACTAGGCAGCTCTTTTAAATATCCTATTTTACGAAATTTCTTTGATTTTATTGAATTAAATACATCCCCATTTCCTACTAAAGGCAAAACTTCAATATTTTTATTTTTTATTTTTTTTTGTAATCTTTTTATTATTTCCGATGCGATTACATCTTCTCCATGGCCATTGCAAATAAATAGTAAAGAATGAGTCCCCTTACTGTTAAGATCATAAAAAGATTCAATTGAATCTTCTTCGGCGGCATGGCCAAGTGGTAAGGCAGAGGATTGCAAATCCTTTATCCCCAGTTCGAATCTGGGTGCCGCCTTATTTAATTTTTTTATAAATTTAATTATGAATTGTTCAAAGAAATTCAATTTCAAATAAAGGGTAAAGAGTTTCAATTACTTCTTAATATATAGAAAAATAATCTTTTCTCATTATTGATAAATATTACATTATATATTCATTGAAAAATTAAATTAAATGGATTTATTAATTATTGTCATGAGATTATTTCTATATATATTTGAACAATTTTAGTAATCATTATCTGCTACACACATTCCTAAACATCTAACACCATTTGATGCAGTCCTTTTGCAATGATTACATAAAATAACATCTTTCTTTGAAGGAAAATTAATTTCTGAATTATTTTGATCCTTTAAACTTATTAATTCTTTTTTCGTATCAAATAGAACCATTCTCAGAGTCATTACTTGAATCGATACTAACAACAAGTGGAGCATTTGTGTTAGTAGACGGTATATCCATAATTTTTACAGTTTCTTTGGGCTCATCAATAATTTGATTTTCTTCATTAGTCTCATCAACTGCACATGCTTCTAGAGCCTCTCTAAGTAATGAATCAAAAGTTGCTCCAGGCAATCTATGTCTGGCAACCTCAAGAAAAGTTCTCGGTAATGATTCAGAAGCAGCATCTCTTAAAGCAGGATTATTTTTTCTATGTTCTTGTTCTTCTTCTATTGATTTAATAAACCTCAGTGTGACATCTCTTTTGGTAGAGGCTTTTATCAGCGTATCGTTTTCAGGATTACTAATATTTGGTTCATTTTCAAGATCACTAAGCCTTTTTTCTAAACTATTTAAAACTTCATTAGCTTCTTTACTAATATGGGCTAATTGACCATCAGACAAATTAGGTAAATCAGCGACAAAAACTTTACCATGATCTCTTAGTGTCAGAAAAGTTGGTCTTGGACCTTGAGCCTGTCTACCGCTAAATTCAGAATTATTACCTATTGGTCTTTTAGGAGGTATAGGGCCTGCTGAACTACGTCTACGTGTAATTCTTTGATTATTTGCAAAAGGCATTGAATAAAAGGTTAAATCTTAATACTTAAACTTCCGATATAATTCGGCGGTGATCTTATTATATTACACTTAACTTTTTCATTTGTGTATAAAAATTTTTTTTTAAAACTCATTTAAAATAAATGAAAAAAAATTTTAAGTTAAAATTTCAGGCAAAAATTTACTAATTGTTGAATTTTTTTTTCGAACTATCTTTCCAATCTCCCAACTATCTATATCATGATCTTTACAAATATTTAATATTGCATCCTTGAATTGTTTATCAATAATTAAACAAAATCCAACTCCAAGATTGAAAGTATTCCAAAAATCTTTTTCGGGAATCATTCCTTTCTCTTTTAGAAATTTAAATAAAATAGGAATTTCCCAAGAATTGGTATTGATATAAGGAATAAAATCAGAAGGAATACATCTTGGTAGATTCTCTGGAATTCCTCCACCGGTAATATGTGACATTGCTTTAATTTCTATATTTTCAGATAACAATTGGTTTATCACATTATTGTAAATTTTTGTGGGTTTTAATAACTCATCATAAAAATTTAAGTGAGAAACATTTTCAAATTCTTTATCTATTTGATTATTGTTTTGAATTATTTTTCTTACTAAACTAAAGCCGTTACTATGGACTCCATTACTTTTTAAAGCAATTATTAAGTCATTCTCAGATACTTTTTTACCATTAATAAGCTTATCTTCGTCAACTATTCCTACACAAAATCCTGCAAGATCATACTTATTTTTTGAATAAAATCCTGGCATTTCAGCAGTTTCTCCACCGAGCAATGAACAATTATTTTCTCCGCAGCCATATGAAATACCCTTAACAACCTGCAATAATTGTTTCTTATCAAGCTTACCCGTAGCAATATAATCAAGAAAAAATAAAGGTTTTGCACCGCTAGTAATAATATCATTCATGCACATAGCAACTAAATCAATACCAACCTCAAAGTGAAAGTTTTTATTTTGAGCTAATTCTAATTTTGTTCCCACTCCATCAGTTCCTGAAACAAGAACTGGTTTTTTAAAACTATCAATAGGAATTCTAAACAAACCTCCGAAACCACCAATACCCTCAATCACATTAGATGTATGAGTTCCTTCAACTGCAAGTTTAATTTCGGAAACAAATTCTCGCCCAGCTTCTATATCAACACCTGATGTTTTGTAATCCATGAAATAAAAATGATAGACTTTCTATATAGATATTCCTCTGAAGATTACGTTTGTCCAGTAATTATTTATCAAATAGATTTATTTTTTAAAAACAAAGTGAAGAAAGTCATCATAAGGACAATTGAAGACATGAAAAATTGGAGGAAAAATATAAATAGTGAAATCAACTTCATTCCAACAATGGGTAATCTTCATAATGGACATATAAAACTTATATCAACCGCAAAAAATGAAAACTCTAATGTTAATTTAGTGAGTATTTTTATTAATCCACTGCAATTTGATAACAAGTTAGATTTAGAGAATTACCCTAAAACAATTGAAAATGATATTAAATTCTCCTTTGCAAATGGCGCAGATGCCATGTTTATCCCAAGTAATGAAGATATGTTTCCACCGAACAATAAAAATATTAAATTTCTTAAAGCTTCCAAAGAATTATCTTCTGCATTATGTGCATTAAATCGAATTGGACATTTCGATGGAGTTTGTACAGTTATTTATAGACTACTTAATCTCATCAAGCCAAAAAATCTTTACTTAGGAGAAAAAGATTGGCAACAACTTTTAATTTTAAAAAATCTTGTCCTAACAAATAAATTAAATGTAGCTATTAAATCTATTCCTACACAAAGAGATTTTGATGGAATTCCTTTAAGTTCTCGTAATGTACATTTATCAAAAAACGAAAGAAAATTAATTAGATTTTTTTCAAATGAGTTATTAGTAGCAAAAAAACATTTTCAAAAAGAGAAAAAAATTAGTTTAAAAGAAATAATAAAAAAGCTGTCAGCAAAAAAAATTTCAATTGAATATTTAGAACATTTACACCCTTATACTTTACAACAAGCAAAAGTTGAGGATAATATTTCGATACTTGCTGGTGCGATAAAATGTGGAGAGACAAGATTAATTGATCACGTTTTTCTTATGAAAAGAAGGCCGATTATTGCAATAGATGGCCCGGCAGGGTCAGGCAAAAGTACGGTAACAAAGTTAATAGCGAAGAAACTGAAACTTTTATATTTAGATACTGGTGCAATGTATAGAGCATTGAGTTGGCTCTTAATTAAAGAAAATATTGATTTTAAAAAAGAAAAAAGATTACGGAATATTCTTGAAAATATTTCTATTGTGTTCAAGTCAAATGAAAATTCACATCAGGATGTTTTTATTAATAATTACTGCGTTACTGAAGAAATTAGGTCGCAAAAGATAAGTTCAATAGTTTCTAAAATTGCCTCAATTAAAGAAGTAAGAAAATTCTTAGTAGATGAACAAAGAAAAATTGGTGAATCTGGAGGACTTGTAGCTGAGGGAAGAGATATAGGAACTACTGTTTTTCCTTATGCAGAACTTAAAATATTTTTAACTGCAAGCATCGATGAAAGGGCAAAAAGGAGAAAATATGACAAGAAAAGTAAAGAATCACAAGAAATAGAACTTCATAAATTAAAGGAACTTATAAAGAAAAGAGATTTTGAAGATTCTCATAGGGAAATTTCACCTCTAATAAAAGCCAATGACGCAATAGAAATTATTACAGATGGAAATTCAATTAATGAGGTAGTAGATAAAATAATTGATCTTTATAATGACAAGATTCCTAAAGAGACTCATATCCAGTAAATTCAAGAAATACTTTCCAAGAAGCCGCTTACAGAGTCCTCTAAAATATCAAGGACATAATCAAAGCCCTCATCACCTCCGAAATATGGGTCAGGAACTTCTTGCTCATTAAAAACGGATCTAAAATTTTGTATTTTTATAATTGATGCAAAATCAGTTGAAGATGCTGTATTTTTAAGATCTTGAATATTTTTAAAATTTGAGTTGTCCATAGCAAGAATATAGTTAAATTTTTCAAAATCTTTGCTAGTAATTTGACGAGCCCTACTTAAAATATTTATATCTCTTCTTTCTGCCGCAATTCTCATTCTAGAGTCTGCTTTTCTTCCAATATGCCAACTCCCAGTTCCAGCAGAATCTACAACAAAGCCATCGGTTAATCCCTTCTTTGCAAGTAGATTTATAAAAATAGCTTCTGCAGCAGGAGACCTACAAATATTTCCTAAACATACAAAAAGAACAGAAATTTTTTTCATATGATTTCAAAATTTGATTTATTATAAGACTTTTAAGTAGTAAATAAAACTTCTTTAATTAAAGATTCAGTAAATTCTCTTCCAAACAAACTCGATAACATTGGCCTTGCTGGATCGTTATCTCTTCTATATTTTAAATAATTATTTTGACCAATTATTAATTCTTTTTGCAGATCCATATCAGCTTCCCTGCTTTTGAAAAGAATTTCCAAATACAAAGTTAGATATTCCTTAAATGAAGTATAAAGCTTATTAGCAATTAAAAAATCACTCCTTTCTTCTTTTGGTAATTTTGACCAGATTACCCCTGGAGAAAAAAATCTAGCTACATCTGCAGACATTTTTTCAGCAAATGGGAGTGATGAATGACAACTATTTTTGAGTTTAATAAGTTTTTCAACTAACTCATTATCATATTGATTTTTTATTTTTAATGAAGGCTGGAAATCTAATACTAATAAATGACTATTAGGTAGAGAAACGAAATCTACTCCAAAAAATGGGACGTTATAAATAGTATTTGGTATGATTAAAAAATTTAAAACAGAATAATTTGGACTATTAATACAAACTGCTCTTGCAAATTGAATTCTTTTTTTATGCGTTACGGCCCAAGTAGAAAGATACACATTTTTTTTTGATTTTTTTGAACCATAAGTTGAATCTTTATAAGAATATTCAATGGGTAATATTTTTTCTGAACAATTATGTTTACTTAAATTATTAATTAAATATTTTAGAAAATTATACCATCTCCAATCTTCTCTATAAAAAATAGTATCTTGTATTAACATTCAATGGATAATCTCATTATTTAATGTAAAAAGAAATTTATTAATAAATTTTTTTGTCCATTTTTCTCCAAAAAAAGATTTAAACAATTTATCAGCAGGGTCTTTTTCGAAACTGTACTTATCATATTTAATTTGATTAATCTTTATTTCTTCCGCATTTAAAAATTGATTAACAGGATTCAATTTATAAATTTTCAAATAATTATTTAAAAATGAATGGAATACATTATTTAAATCTCTATCAAGGTTTAATTTATTTCCTCTACAAATAATGACCCATGGGGAGAAATACTTTTTTGAATCATAGATATTCTTCATTTTATTATTATCAAATGCAGAATATTTTTTCTTAATACTACCTAAACTTGAACAATATTTTTCTAGATACTTATCATCTTGAATTAAAGGTTGATAATCGAGAATTGCTAATAACTTTTGAGAAGTTCCAAACCATAAAATATCAGCACCTAGTATAGGTACTTCACTTTTAAAATTTGGATATGCGACCGTATTAAATACTTGAAGTTTTTTGCCACCGTCTAATCTTGTTATTCGCCACTTTCTGTATTCTGGAGATGAAAAAAGCCAATTTTTAATAATATATTTTGAGTCTTCATTATGATGTTCTTTGAATTCGCTAGATATTTGTATTTCTTGACCATTTAATTCATCAATATTGTTTTTAAGTAAATCAACTAATGAATCAAACATAGATACTAGGATTCAGTGCTTCCTTTCCTAACTTTTTTTGTAATATAATTGAAGACAATCTTGCCTAAAACAGCAATTAAGTTACCTTCAAGCTCCTTAAACATTTTCATATTGTAAGTAAAAGCTTGATTAGCTTCATCAATAATTTGATCAGCAATCTTTTGATTTATTGGAAGTTGATTCAAGGTAAGGGAATATTCTTCCTTGAATTTCTTTTCGTCAGAGATTAATTCAAATTCATAAAAATTTAAACCATCATTTCCCTTCAAATTTAATGCTTTTTTGGCGATCCTTTTCAATATTTGACCACCAGACAAATCTCCTATATAGCGGGTATAGTGATGACCAACCAATAACTCTGGTGAATTTTTTGCGACCTCACGAATTCTTTCAACGTATTCTTTTGCTGATTGAGAAATATTAATTTCATGCTTCCAATTATCACCAAAATAAAATTTAAGATCATTTTCAAGAGTTTCTTTCCTAAATAATGTTTTAAACCCAATAGGTTTTATTACAGGATGTTCCTCATTAACCAATCTTTCAATTTCTTCTTCCATAGCCTCATAAACAAAATATAAATCACTAATTAATTTTCTATAAGATTTTTTTTCAACAACTCCTTTTAAAAAACAAGCCACAAAGCCTGTATTTTCTGCCATAGTGTGGGATTTTTTTGTCCCTTCTCTTAGTTGTCCTGCAAGAGCGACTGCCATATATTTTGAATTGATTTTGTAAGTGTATTTAATCTACAAGGAAAATACATAAAACAGCTAATTTTTGTTACCAGCGGATGTTGTAGAGAATAACTTATAAAGTTCTTTACAAACTAAAAAAAGATTATCTTTCTGTTCCTTTTGCGGTAAATGAGTACCAGTCATTTCCCAGTCTCCGATAGTAGCTACCCTCCATCTCTCTGAGGGAACAATCATGCCTCGCATAATTATTCCTAACAATTTTGGGACTCTGTTATGGTTGTCATTCTCAATTCTTAATTGTAAGAGTATTGCTCTACATTCAATAACAGGACTCCAGCCAGGGAAATGAAAGGCAAAATCAATAGTATCTTGCATGGATTCAATATTTGAATTTTCCCAGGGACTGAAGTTTACGCTGGCATCTGGAAAATATTTACGAAATAAAGCAGCAGTAGAAGCAATTTTATTAGCTATTTCAACATTACTTACATTTGTACTCGCATTCATAAATAGCTAAGTGTTTTTTTGAAAATGACATAATTTCCTTTAACTTGCTTATTAACTACTCTTTCTTTTAATAAAGATGTTGAAATGCTGATCAATAAAGTATTCTCTATTCACATTTGAATAATAAATTTCTAGCTTTTAAAGAAAATAACTCATTGCAAATTAAAATACAAAAACTTGCATAAGTTATCTTTGTTATTAATTAAATGCTATGCCAAAATTTGAAAAATTAAATTTACCTAATGAAGGCGAGATAATAACTTTTAATCAAGGCAAGCCTAATGTTCCTAATAATCCAATTGTCCCGTTTATAAGGGGTGATGGAACTGGAGTTGATATATGGCCAGCAACTCAAATGGTTCTTGATGCAGCGATTAAAAAAAGTTATGGAGATGAAAGAAAAATTAATTGGTTTAAAGTTTATGCAGGAGATGAAGCTTGTGAAATTTATGGAACATATAACTATCTCCCTCAAGACACTATTGATGCAATTAGATACTTCGGTGTAGCCATCAAAGGTCCTTTAACAACTCCCATCGGGGGAGGCATTAGATCTCTTAACGTTGCTTTAAGGCAAATATTTGATTTATATAGCTGTGTAAGACCGTGTAGATATTATTCAGGAACTCCAAGCCCTCACAAAAACCCACAAAATTTAGACGTTATCGTTTACAGGGAAAATACTGAGGACATCTACATGGGAATTGAATGGGAAGCCGAAGATCATAATTGTCTTGAATTAATTAATCACTTAAATAATGTTGTTATACCAAATAGTAAAAATTTAAAAAATAGGTCAATACCAGAGGGATCTGGAATAGGAATAAAACCAGTTAGCAAATCAGGTAGCCAAAGGCACATAAGAAAGGCTATTGAACATGCAAAAAGATTATCAGGAGACAAAAGGCATGTGACCCTTGTTCATAAAGGCAATATAATGAAATATACAGAAGGTGCTTTTAGAGATTGGGGATATGAATTAGCAGTAAATGAATTTAGAGAAGACTGCATTACAGAAAGAGAAAGTTGGATTTTAGATAATATTCAGAAAAATCCAGAAATTACGATTGAAAATAATGCTAGGAAAATAGAACCAGGTTTTGACAAGCTTACTAATAATAAAAAAGCATTTATCTGCGAAGAAATTAAAGAAGTTATTACCTCCATATCACATTCCCATGGAGAGGGGAAATGGCAAGAACTAATTCTTGTAGATGATCGGATAGCTGATAGTATATTTCAACAAATTCAAACCAGACCTCAAGAATATTCGATTCTTGCAACATTAAATTTGAATGGTGATTATGTTTCTGATGCTGCAGCGGCAATAGTTGGAGGCCTAGGTATGGCTCCTGGTGCAAATATTGGTGATAGTGCAGCAATTTTCGAAGCTACGCACGGCACCGCTCCAAAACATGCAGGCTTAAACAAGATTAATCCAGGCTCAGTAATTCTTAGTGGTGTAATGATGCTTGAATATTTTGGTTGGGATGAAGCAGCTAAGTTAATTACTAATGGCTTAAGTAAGGCAATAGAGCAAAAAAAAGTTACCTATGATCTAGCACGCTTAATGGAACCAAAAGTAGAACCCTTATCCTGCAGCAGTTTTGCTGAAGAAATTATCTCAAATTTCTAATTTTAAAAATTATTTTTATTTTCAAAAACTTTCCAAATATTAACTAGTGAATCTTTAGTGCCAATGTTTCCAGGATGAGTAACAATAGGAAGTTTTTCGTTATTTTTTAAGTTATAAGTCACCACTGAAATGCCTGTTAAAATCTGTCCCTCAAGATAAACATAATCTGCATTAAGTCCATTGCTTAGAATCAAATTTGTTGTTATTCCACCTTTTGAAATTAAATATCCTATTTCATACTTCAAATCTGCGACTAATTCAGCAATAAAACAAGCAAGTAAATTATAAAAATTAAATAGTTCAGAAGAATCTAAGGACATAAATTTTCTCGAAGTAAATAGTACAGGAGTTTTTCCTTTCTCAAAAGAAAATCTAATTTCTTTCAAAAATTTTTTTTTAAACAAATTCCTTCGCTTCTTATTATTATCAGATGAAGTAATTTTAAAGAATTCAAAAACATCTAACTCAACGGGATCGCAATTACTTATCTCTAATAAATTATTCAATTGTATTGTTGAAAGTTCTACATAAGATCCAACAATTATTAGTCCTGGAAGAAAACTGTTTTCTTTATTTCTTATTCTTAAATCAGAGAAAAATATTTCACTCTGAGAGACACTTTTTTTCTCAGAAATTGAACTTATAAAACTTGCTGCTGTTCGAAAAAGGAATTTTTTTTGTTTAATTAATTTTTTAATTACTAAAGAAAATGTTTTTAGTTGAGAATAATTTTCTACATCTACAATTA
>CACAQQ010000002.1 GCA_902534675.1 uncultured Prochlorococcus sp. | reverse complement strand
ACGCTTGTTGTTTCGCTGTGGCTCTACCAATAAGGGTTTCCCAAATATTTTTTACATATAAGTTAGGAATAATTTGGAGAGAATGGCTTTCAAAAAGTCTAGTCAAAGATTATATGACTAATAAAGCTTATTACCAGTTAAATCCCAATGATGAAGACCAAACCGATGTAGATAATCCCGATCAAAGAATCACAGATGATACCCGAGCTTTTACCGGGCAAAGTCTCTCTTTCACATTAGGTATTTTTGATGCCCTACTAACATTTTCACTTAATATTCTTATTTTATGGAGTATTAGTACAACGCTTACTTTTTCTTTATTTGGTTACGCCGCATTTGCAACTTCTATCCTCTTAATTGCTGGAAAAAATCTTGTAAAGATTGACTTTGATCAACTCAGATATGAAGCTGATTTTCGATATGGCTTAGTACATATTCGAGATAATGCTGAATCAATAGCCTTTTACTCTGGGGAGAATCCTGAGCGAAGTGAAACTGAAAGACGCTTAGGAGAAGTGGTGAGAAACTTTAATTTACTGATTATATGGAGAGTAATAATAGACGTCATGAGACGATCCATTAATTATGCTGGAAATTTCTTTCCATATTTAATAATGGCAATCCCTTACTTTAAAGGTGATATTGATTATGGACGCTTTATTCAGGCAAGCTTTGCATTTGGAATGGTTGAAGGTTCGTTATTTTTCATTGTTAATCAAATCGAAGAACTTGCAAAATTTACTGCTGGTATTGGCAGATTAGAAGGATTCCAATCAAAAGTTGAATCTATTAGTCAAACCAACCCAACAAGTAATCAAAACGTTATTTCAGATTACCCCTCAATTCTTATTAATAATGCTGACCTTTGTCCACCAGGATCAAATAAAGCAATAATTAAAAATTTAAATTTAAGCATCGACAATAATCAATCACTTTTGGTAGTAGGACCATCTGGGTGCGGAAAAACATCTTTACTAAGAATGATTAGTGGTTTATGGGAACCCGATCAGGGAGTAATTAAAAAACCAAAAATTGGGGAATTATTATTCATACCTCAAAAACCATATATGCTACTTGGTTCTTTAAGGGAACAATTATGTTATCCCACAGAAGTCAAAAAATTTAGTGATGAACATCTTACTTCCGTACTTCATGAAGTAAATTTAAAAACTTTAGTGGATCGGTATCCTAATCTTGATATCAAACAAGATTGGCCACGAATTCTTTCCTTAGGCGAGCAACAAAGATTGGCTTTTGCAAGACTCTTACTAAATTCTCCAAGATTTGCAGTACTTGATGAAGCAACAAGTGCTTTAGATATTAACACTGAAAAAAAACTATATAGTTTACTTAAGGAAAGAGAACTTTCTCTTATTAGTGTTGGACATAGACCTAGCTTAAAAGATTTTCACGAGAATATTTTAGAATTAAATGGACAGGGAGACTGGAAATTATTGACGTCTGATAAGTATAATTTTAAGGATTAACAAAAAAAATGAATTCGAAAGAAGAACCAACTAACTCAGAAGTCACTAATCTAGAGAATGAGAGTTTTATAGAACAGCAGAAAGATCCAAATTATATCAATGAACAAATTGGAGATAATCAATTAGATGAAAAATCGATAGAAATTAAAGATGAATATAAATTTGGGTGGAGTAGTTATTCTGAAAAAACTAATGGAAGATTTGCAATGATTGGCTTTCTTTCAATAATATTGATTGAACTATTTAGTAAAGAATCGTTTTTAAAATGGGCAGGAATACTATAATTAATCATCAAATCTAGAACTGTTATCTCTAGGTTTTTTCTTGTTTGTTCCAACGTTATATCTAGTACTTTGATTTTTTGAACTTGATCTAGCTGAAGAGCTTACTCTACGAGTGTCACGTGGTTTTTTAGCTTGATTAGCATCTTTAAATGAAGCATCTTCTACTTGAGCTGTTGAAGTTTGCTGCCTAATAGGAGATCTAGTAGGTTTCTTTCTTAATGGAGAAGAATCAGCAGGAGGAGAGATATTATCTTGTCTAGAAACTGTACGATTCATTCTGGGTCTTGACCCTGTCTTAACTTCATCGCGAGATGAATTTCTTCTTTCACCAAAGTTATTTGTTTCTGATTGTTGCCTATTTCTATCTTCAGAAGTCTGCCTTCTCCTTCTTATAGGCTCGTCATTTTCAAACTGACTTATTTCCCTTGTAGATGGCCTACTTCTACTTGCTGCAGCAGAGGGTATGGCTCTTGAAACATTCCTCCTACGAAATCTCCCCTCCGTATAGTCTTCTTCAAATTCATCTTCTTGAGGTTTAAATCTTCTAGATGGTCTTTCAGCTTCTTCAAACCTATCATAATCGTCATTAAATCGACCTCTAGAATTTCTTGGAACATCAGAAATAGGATCATCATCAAAATAAGATGACCTTCTAGCTTGATCAGTAGCAACGCCCCTCAATCTCACACTTTCATATGCGAAAAAAACTGTAGTTCCTGCTAATAAAAACTGACCAAACTGAAGGATAGGATCTAACCTCCAGCCTTGAAAAAATAATATTCCTCCGCACAAAAGTCCAATTGCTGCGAAGAAAACATCATAATCCCTTGCCAAGGCAGGCTTAAAGGACCTCAAAAAATAAAGGCCTCCTCCACATACCGCGAGAACTATACCAACAATACTGGCCCAATTGAGACTAGCATTGACCACATTCTTTCTCCAAAAATTTATTTTTTAAAGGGTTACTTATATCCCCTATATATAGTGTACTTAAAACTTCGCCAAAAACTAGCGTCTTCCAGTAGAAGTACGATCGAGGGAATCTTTCTGGCTAACAAAAATCAAAAATGCAGTGGCTGGAATAACGATAAGTAAGGCAGCGGCAATAAAACTACCTATCATTCCAACTGCGGAATTATTTGCAACTTCAGCAGAAAAATCTGCGGCTAATAATAAATCAGAGATTTGAAACACTTTTTAAATATTAAATTCTCAATTTATAATACGAATTAAATACGTTTCAATGGGTTATTTATTAAGATGAATTAAATAATTGTGATTTCCTTGCTTATAAACTCTCTTCAAATTTTAGATATTAGTTTAGGAATTTCTCTTTCATACCTAACTATAGTTTTTCTAATAAGATTAATACTCACTTGGTACCCAAAAATTGATTTAAGTAAAGGGCTATGGTTATTAATTTCAATACCATCAAGCTCTGTTCTTAATTTAACAAGAAAACTAATACCTCCTATTGGAGGCGTTGATGTTGGACCCGTAATTTGGATCGGCGTTATTAGCTTTTTAAGAGAAATTTTAGTCGGTCAGCAAGGGCTCATAAAACTTGCATTGCATACACATATCTCATAGAGATCAAGTATAGCCCCTTAGTAATTTATTAATAATTCTTCCTCGACATACTTAGTATGTATCTTACCTTCCTTAAATTTAGCTTTATTGAGTAGGGTTAAATGAAAGTTAATTGTTGTAGGGATACCTGTCACTGCACATTCATTTAAAGCCCTATTCATTCGTTTAATTGCAGTATTACGATCTTTTCCCCACACTATTAATTTGCCAATTAATGAGTCATAAAATGGAGGAATTTCATAACCGGTATAAACATGACTATCGACCCTCACACCAGGACCGCCAGGAGGAAGCCACCCAGTAATTTTTCCTGGTGATGGTCGGAAATTATGAGAAGGATCTTCAGCATTGATTCTACATTCAATGGCATGACCATTTAAATGGATATCATCCTGATTAAATTCTAAGTCTTCTCCACTTGCAATTTTAATTTGCTCAGCAATTAAATCAACTCCTGTGACCATTTCAGTAACAGGATGTTCAACTTGAATCCTAGTATTCATTTCCATAAAATAAAAATTATTATTATCGTCCACTAAAAATTCAACTGTACCAGCTCCTTCGTAACCAATACTTTTTGCAGCGGCAATAGCTGCATTTCCCATTTTTTTTCTAAGTTCTGTGTTAATTGCAGGGCTAGGAGATTCTTCCAATAATTTCTGATGTCTTCTTTGAACTGAACAATCTCGCTCTCCTAAATGCACGACATTACCTGATCTATCCGCCAAAATTTGAATTTCTACATGTCTTGGTTTCTTTATGAATTTCTCCATGTATAAACCATCATTACCAAAAGCAGCTTCTGCTTCACCCTGAGCTGCTTTAAACATTTTTTCAAGATTATTAGCGTTTTCAACCAGCCTCATTCCTCTTCCACCTCCTCCAGCAGTTGCTTTGATAATTACCGGATAACCAATGTCATCTGCCAATTTATAAGCCTCATCAACATTTGATAACAAGCCTTTACTACCAGGTACTGTTGGAACCCCTACTGCTTCCATAGTTTTTTTAGCTGTAGATTTATCTCCCATAGATCTAATGGCTTTAGGAGATGGACCAATAAAAACTATGCCATGATCATTACACATCTCAGCAAATTTATCATTTTCAGCAAGAAATCCATAACCAGGATGAATAGCATCAACTCCTCTCGACGTAGCTGCAGCAAGTATGTTTGGAATATTTAAATAGCTTTTATTACTTAACGAGTCTCCAACGCACACTGCTTCATCAGCCAGCTGAACGTGTAATGCTTTTTTATCTATGGTGCTAAAAACTGCAACTGTTGCGATACCTAGTTCTCTACAACTTCTGACAATTCGTAAAGCTATTTCTCCACGATTAGCAATTAAAACTTTTTCAACCATTATGAAAACTAAATTGAAGCAATAAAAATGACTTAAAATAAAAAATTATTTGCCAAAGTACTTAACAAAATTTTTTAATGATCAGAGGACATTTTTTACAATACAGCCTAGAACGTTATATATGTATAAATATTTGTTTTATGCAATAGAAAAATAATTCCATATATCCAAAAAATCTCTTTAGAACTAGATCCTTATTTCAGTCAATAATGTATGATATTTTTAAGGTTTAGGTACCCGACGGTGCCTGAAAACCCTTTGCGGACGTGGCGGAATTGGTAGACGCGCACGTCTAAGGAGCGTGTGGCTTATGCCTTGCGAGTTCAAGTCTCGCCGTCCGCATTTAATGTATTTTGGTTAACTGCAATGAAAAAAAAATCAGTTGCAGTAGTTATAGTTTCTAATGGTCCTGGTGAATTAGCAACATGGGTAAATCCTGTGGTGAATGAGCTTAACAAAATCAATAAATCT
Source organism: uncultured Prochlorococcus sp. (assembly GCA_902534675.1). GTDB lineage: Bacteria > Cyanobacteriota > Cyanobacteriia > PCC-6307 > Cyanobiaceae > Prochlorococcus_A. The sequence continues at coordinate 58,614 of CACAQQ010000002.1, read as the reverse complement.
CTAATTAATGAAGATAAACTCGATTTCACTCTTAGGTTAGTGCTTGTTCCTTGCCCAAATGCCACTGGTAAAGAATATTTAGTTGCAAATTCATGGAATAAATTCGAATTAATTACAGAATCCAAAAGTTTTTGGAAATTATTAATAAAGCCACGTTCTTTTGCGAATTGGCCAAAAAAAGGAGTCGTTATTTTCCTTGGTGGGGATCAATTTTGGAGCATTTTACTAGCTAAAAGACTAGGTTATTTGAATATCACATATGCTGAATGGATTTCGCGATGGCCTCAATGGACAAACGAAATTGCTGCTATGAATTTAAAAGTAAAAGAGTCAATTCCTAAAAGATATAAGTATAAATGTCAAATCATTGGTGATTTAATGGCTGATATCAAACTTAATAGTGAAATATCATTACAAAATAAAAGAAATCACTATATTGCATTATTGCCTGGTTCAAAAAAAGCAAAGCTCTCTGTTGGTATTCCTTTCTTCTTAGAAATTGCAGATCATATAGCTAAAGAAAATCAAAACATAAATTTTATAATTCCCATGGCACCAACCACCAACAAAAGTGAATATTTATTTTTTCAAAGCGATAGAAATCCAATTGCAAAATATTACTCATCAAAAATCAAGACAATTAAAAATATCAAAGACTCCTATTTTGATTATGTAATTGAAACAACAAAAAATACAAAAATTTATCTTATTAAGAAACATCCTTGCTATGAAATATTAAAAGAGTGTGATCTTGCAATCACAACTGTGGGAGCAAATACTTCAGAATTAGCAGCAATAGCTCTTCCTATGTTAGTTGTTCTACCAACTCAACATTTAAACATGATGAATGCATGGGATGGACTTTTTGGAGTAATTGGGAAAATTTCATTCATAAATAGATTCCTAACTCTTATGATTAAATATTTTTATTTTAAAAAAAAGAAGTTTTTTGCTTGGCCAAATATCAAAGCTAAAAGAATGATTGTCCCCGAAAGGATAGGAAATATTTCGCCTAAAAAAATTGCAAGAGAAGTATTATTTCTGATTAAAAATAAGGATCATTTAAAAAATATTAGTGATAATTTGCACAAAGAAAGAGGCGATAAAGGTGCTGCAGAAAAACTTGCTTCTATAATTTTGAATTCAATAAAAAAACTTTAACAATTACCAGGGATCATCAATTTCAAAATTTTTGGACTTTTTATTATCATTAACTAAATCTTTTGTATCTAATGGTTCAATATCTAAAGTTTCTGTTGCATTTTGAATTGGTCTTTTCGAAGCTAAATTAGTATTTGATTGTTTCTTCTGATTAAAATCAATATTCTTTACTTCCTCCATTTGATTTATGCTATTTTGATTTTCGTTCTGATCAGAAAAATCATTTTCCATATATAACTTTTTTCTATTATTTGTTTCCTTTGAAGAACTCTTTATTTCAACATATTCAAGTTCATCTTCATAGTCCTCTTCATAATCATCTTGTTCAACAATTTCTTCATATTCTTCAATTAAATTATTTTGCTGTTCTGATTCCGAACCAGATAGCAACTGATTCGCAACTGGTACAAGATTTGCTGAGTATCCATTTGCTTCTCTTTCATCCCATGAAGAACCTCCTACTCCCAGTTTCTCAAGTAGTCCGCTACTTAATTGGTTCAATTTCTCTTCAGCACCTTCATAAACAATAATCCTATCAGTACCACTACTTACAATTTCCTCAACAGGAATTTCCCAAGTACTTAAAACTCCCTCTCCTAAAAGTGGAACACCAACCGCTCCCGTGACTAGAGAAATTAAATCCCCCGTCTCGATATCAAAAGAAAAACCTAGGACTCGTCCTATAAGTTGTCCAGATTCTGTAATTACCTGACAATTAATTACCTTTATATATCTTTCTGGAGAAAAGTTTTCACTCAAAGAATCTAAGGAGTCAACTAATATGACATCTCCAACTTGCTTTATACTTTCTAAGGGCATCCATTTAGGCAAACCTGGCAAAAATCTTGTAAGTGGATTATCTCTAAGTCCCAACGCAACTACCTCTCTTCTATCAATATCAACAACAACTTCTCCAACTACGCCTAAACGCTTCCCAGTATCAGTGGTAATAACTTGTGTTCCCATCAATTCTGACCTTAACCATAAACGTTCTCTAGGAACAGAATTAGGACGATTATTTGCAGATGTGTTAGACAAACTCATAGATATATTTCTATCATTCTGACGTATAAATTTAAAAAAGTGTGTTTATGCAGCATTTGGTAACCCAACAACTTGAGTATTGGCACCTCTTGCTTGGGCAACACCAATTGTTCGTTCAGACGCACCAATCATAGGCCTTCTATGACTAACAACTATAAATTGAGCATTTGATGACTGATTAGATATTAATTTTGATAACCTCTCAACATTTATGCCATCTAAAAAGCTATCAACCTCATCTAACGCATAAAAAGGCGAAGGTTTATATTTTTGCAAAGCAAACAAAAAACTTAAAGCAGTTAATGATTTTTCCCCACCCGACATAGAAGCTAATCTTCTTACATTTTTCCCCTTAGGATGAGCAACTAAAGTTAAGCCTCCTTCCAAAGGAGAATTATGATTTTCAAGTTGAAGGAAACCATCTCCATCAGATAAATTTGCAAAAATTTCTCTAAAGTGTTTATCAACTTCTACAAATGCTTGCATAAAAGCCTCCTGACGCATAGTAGATACAGTTTCTATTCTCAGCAATAATTCAGATCTTTCATTCGATAGTATTACTAATTTTTCTCTTAAACCATTTAATCTCTCAATTAATTCTTCTAATTCATCAAGAGCCAACATATTAACAGGTTCTAAGCTTTGTAATTTTGCATTTACAATAGAGATTTCTGATTGCAAAGATTCAAGACTCTTCCCTTCATATTCTCCAAACTTCGGGGAAGGTTTAGGTAAATCTTTTTTATAATTTTCTAATTTTATTTTCTCGCACCTTATCTCTTCTTTAAGAGAATTCATGTCCCTTTCAAGGTATTCCAACTTTAATAGATAGTTATTATATTCTTGCCTTTTATTTGAAATTGATGAGTTTAATTCATCTCTTTTCCTTCTCAATAAACCTAAATCCTTCTCTAGGGAACTTTTTTGATTATCCAGAACTAAAAGATCTTTTTTAAATTTATCTCTTTTTTCTATCCATTCAGTATGAGCAATTGCAAGGTCTTTGATAGATTCCTGCAAGTTTTTTTCTTGTAATAATATAATTTTTAATGAATTATTGATACGCTCTTTATTTAAAGCAAATTGATTTTTCTTATCTAGTAATGTATCTCTCTCATTAATAAGTAATTCAAGTTTTTTATCAAGATTATTAAAATCGTTATTAAAAGCTATTAATGATGATTTTTGATTTTTTTCATAATTTTTCTGAATAATGATTTGCAATTGATCACATTTATCATAATGAGGCTTCAATTCATTTTTTAAACGGTCTAACTCCCCAACTATTAAATTATTATTATCATCAAGTTTATTTAAAGTCGATTTGAAATCCTCAATTCTTTTCATGACAACTTGAAGAGAATTTTTATTTACTTCAATTTCTTTATTAAATGAAGCACAATCCTCAATTATTTTACTGCGGTTAGAATTTAAATTATTGAGTCTATTATTTTTTATAATCAAATCATTATTTGACTCTTTTAAAGCTTCTTCAATAACCAACAATCTTTCTTTAATAGGACTAGAGTCATCAAGATCATTATGAGTACCAAATTTATAAGCTAAATCTTTATTTAACTTACTGCCTCCTGTAATTGCACCACTTGCTTCTAATAATTCACCACTTAAAGTAACCAACCTACTTTTTTGTTTAGATAACCTAGCTGATGCTAAGTCTGAAAAAACCAAAGTATCTCCAAGCACATATCTAAAAACATCTGAATAAACTTCATCAAAAGTAATTAGATTAATGGCTTTATCAACAAATCCATGCTCTCTATTATTTTCAAACCTTGTAATTGCATAATTCTTCTTTTGACTTTTAATTCTATTTAAAGGTAAAAAAGTTAATCTTCCCGCTTTCTTCTTTTTAAGAATTTCAATTGCTTTAGCTGCAATATGATCATTGTCAACAACAATTTGTCCGAGTCTATTTCCAGCTGCAATTTCTAATGCATATCTATTTTTCTCACTGACCTCTCCAAGTTGAGCTACATAACCATGAATACCCTCTAACCCTGCTTCTAAAAGAATTCTAAGTGCGTATGAACCCCTGGATTCATTTAAAGCTTCCTTTCTACTTTCGAATCTAGATAAATCCTTTTCAAGCCTTAACTGCTCTTTATTTAGCCTTATTTTAGTTTTGTTTAATAAATCAATTTCATTTTTTAAAGAATTAATTTCCGAGCTATTACTTGCCAAGTTATTTTTATTTTTGTTGGATGTCTCATTTTTTCTTTGATTGCCCTCTAAAAGTTTCTTCTTCTCTACATTTAAAGTATCGATCTGCGCAGATATTGCATCTTTTTGAATATTATTTTGAATCATTTCTTCTTCAACTTTCCTTTTTTTTATTTCCAAAGGATTAATTTTATTTTTTATACTTTCAAGCTCCGCATTTAATTTGATACTTTGTTTTGAGAATTCTCCAGATTCTCCCGCTGCGTCAGAAAGTTTTTTTCTTGATAATTTATGTTTTAGTGTGAAATCGTCAATTTGCGAGTTTAATTTATTTAAGAAATTATCATCAAAATTTTCTTGTCTCATTTTTTCTGACTCGATATTCCTCTTAGATATTGCAATTTCATCTCTCTGATTTTGTAATTTAATACCCTCTTCTTTATTCAAACTTGATATCCTATCAAGTTCTCTCAAGCTAGAGTTAATACTTCCAATATCAGAATTCACTTTTATCAAAGTATCCTCTCCTTTCTCCTTTAGCTCAGCCACCAGAATTTTCAAAGCGCGTTCTAAGACTGATATTTCTTTATTAATAGAATCTTTTTGTTCATTAAATAATATTTTATTTTTTTCAATTTCAGTTTCTTTTTTCTCTATAGATTCAACATGCTTAACTTGTTTATCAAAAATAAGAACTTTCTCTAATTCCATTATTTTCAGCAGTTTTGCCTTTAACTCTTTATATCGCTTTGCTTTTTCACATTCTTTTTCAAGCTTATTTTTACTAGATTGCAATTCATTTTCTAAAATTTCACATCTTTCTTGTCTTTCGAAAACGTCATTTAATTTTGCATTAGTTTGTTCTATTCTTGTATCAAAAAGTGCGACTCCTGCTAATTCATCAATAAGATTTCTCCTCTCCTTATTATTCATTGATACTATTCTTGTTACATCACCCTGCATAACAACATTGCTGCCCTCAGGATCAACACTAATATCTCTTAATATTCTCTGTATTTGTTGCAAGGTACATTGTTTTCCATCAGAAGTATAAGTAGACGCATAAGAACCACCTGGCATAAGCCTTAATTTTCTAGAAACTACCCATTCTTTTTGACCTTTATTAAGTGCAATTTCTTCTTCTTCTAGTTCCAAAGGAGGGAAGTCTTCTCTGGGAGACCAATCATGAATATTAAATTTTACCGATACAGATGTTTCTGATGACTTACCCTCTTTAACTTTGGAGTTATTTATTAGATCTGGTAATCTTTCAGCCCTCATCCCTCTACTATTAGCTAGACCTAAACAGAATAAAATTCCATCTAAAATATTACTTTTCCCAGAACCATTAGGACCCGTAACCACTGTAAAACCCTCTTCAAGAGGTATTTTTACATTTCCCCCAAAAGATTTAAAATTTTCAAACTCGACCTGATTGATATGTACCAATCTCAAGTCTCAATAACTAAATAAGAATAACTAATTTGCAAAAATTCTCAATAGAAATATTACGTTTATTTATAAATGAATATTAATAATTTTTGCTCAATCTACAAGAATTAGGCGAAATTTCGAACAAACCATTAAGAAGTTGACCATCCAAAATGAATCGATAATATTCAGAGTCCAATTTATCAGAAACGTTTTTAAATATTCCATGATCAATTCTTTTTACAAAACCTCTACTATCAGAAAGTTCATGTTCAATCCGTGATAACCATATAATTCTATGATTTGGCTGCTTATAAATTTCTATAGAAGCTTGATTTAATATAGGTAGTTTTAAAAATTTCCAAGTTAAGCAATCTATTCCATTTTCAACAAGAAAATCAAAATGAATATCAAAAGAGTTAGAAGAATAAACTTTATGTTCAAGCAAAACCCATTTATTCATTATCTAGTTGATAAATAAATTGGATCTATTTTCAAAACAAAGTTGAGATAAAGATATATTTTTTAAAGATGTTTCCTATTTTTTAATTACTAGCATCAGGAACAAATCTTAAAGCAATGAATAGCAAACTTCCAGCTCCAGCAATAGCTGCAGCTACTAATCCAAAATCTGTAGGAATTGTGCGAGATGCAAAAATTAATGATGCAAATGTAATATCCATGATGAAATTTAAACTCTTTTAATAAATTCAGTAATAGCTTAACAAAACCTTCTTGCAGAAAAGCGTAGATAAATGAAATGTAAATAAACTTTTATATGTTTTAATTTTTATAAATCGCACAATTCTTTAGATAAGGGTTTCAAATTAAGATAATAGGGTCTAATCTTAAATAAATAAGTATAAATAATGGAGACTTACAATCCTCCCAAAGAAGTAGAAGAAAAAGAAGGTAACTCTAAACTTCCTGAACAAGAAGTTATCTCGGAAAAATGGTTACTTGAGAAAATTGATAGTTTAATCCCTTTAATAAAAGAAAAATGGCCTGCCATTGCACAACAAACCCTTGAAGCAACTAAGGGGAGTATTGATGAATTAGTTGAAGTAATAGCTAGCCATAGTGGAACCTCTGCAATTGGAACAAAACGTCAACTTTTTGAAATCATTGATTCAATAAAGGAAAACAATTGGGAGATATCAGAAAAAATTGAACCTATTGAAAATCAATTAGAAGAGTTATTAGAAGAACTTAACAATACTCTTAGACCAAAAATAGAAAGCCCAATTAGAAAAAAACCACTATTATCTATTGCTATTGCTGCTGGTATTGGTTTACTAATAGGAACTCTCCTAAACAGTGGCAGAAAATAATATGGAAAAACCGAAAAATAAAAACTTTGCGAATACCGCCTCCAGAATTTCAGCGATCGCAAGTTCAGTGATGGATTTGCATGTAAGAATAGCTCTTCAAGAAGTTGATAGAGAAAAAAGAAGAATAATTAGTGGTGGAATATTTTTGGCAATTGGCAGCACATTATTATTATTAGTACTAATTTGCATCCATATTATTTTTTATCTTTTTCTCACAAAATATAATAACTGGAATATTGAATATAATTTATTACTCATAATATTTATCGATTTATTTCTTGCAGGCTTAAGTTTAAAGCTTGGGGGGAAATTAGCCAAAGGACCTTATCTTCCACAAACATTAGAGGGTTTAGGCAAGACAACAAAAGCAGTTTTAGGCAAAAAATAAATTACCTTATTAAATACTTTATCCATCTACAATCTATCCCACCATTACTGACGGGAATTTTCAATGAAGATTTCATTTTCAAATATTTTGTTAGTTTTGGATTTCCACTTAGCAGCCAAAATTCCCAACCTGAAAAATTATTCTTTAGGAATCCTCCCATTTGTTCATATAAACTAATCAATTCATTTTCATCGCCTAATTTTTTGCCGTATGGAGGATTACATAAAATGATCCCAGGTATACATTTTAATTGGAGTGCTAAAAAATCATTATTTATAAGTTCAATATAATTTTCAAGTCCAGCCAATGATATGTTTACATTAGCCTGCTCAAAAACCTTTTTATTAATTTCACAGCCTATTATTTTTGGTAATTTTTCATAATTTATAACTTTATTTTTTGCCTTATTTTTCTCATTAAGGTAAATATCTTTCCTAAAGTCTAACCAATTCTCAAAAAGATATACTTGATCAATATTTATGGGAACTTTTAGAAATTGGTTTACTGCCTCAATTAAAAAAGTTCCTGAGCCGCACATAAAATCAATTAATGGAACTTTGCCGTTCCATTGAGTCATATTTATCAATCCAGAAGCTAAATTTTCTTTTAATGGAGCATTTCCAACTGCCGGTCTATAGCCTCGTTTGTGCAAGCTTTCCAAACTACTTTGAAGACTGATAATTGCTTTATTATTATTTAAATGAAGATGAATTATAAAATCAGGATTATCTAAAGAAATATTTGATCTTTTATTCCAAACTGCCTGTTGCAAATCAGTTATAGAATTTTTCACTTCAAGAGCAGTGAAATGTGTATGACTTAAAGAAGATGTTCTCCCAGTTACTTGAACATTAAACGTTTTTTCAAAGTGCAACCAATTTAACCAATCAAATGAATCTCTAACGCCCTCATATAAAGATTGTTTGTCATAGCAATTAAAACTTGCAATTTCTCTATAAAAACGAAAGGCTAATCTGGAATAGAAATGAACTCTATAAAAAGTTTCAAAATCACATTCAAAATTAATAAATCTTTTATAAGTATTAATATTAAAACCACCTAAATTTGAAATTTCCTCAGCTAATGATTTCTCTAGTCCCTCTGGAGCTGATGCAACTACATTCATATACGATAAAACTTAATAAAAAAACTATTCAATACTCATTTTGCCTGTCAGAATATAAATGTCCAATTGGACTAGGTGATCTCAACCGATGTTTCGGACAGCGGTTCGATTCCGCTCAACTCCACTATTTGGGGTTGTAATGGTTTCGACGGGGCATAAGGAAGGTGACTGAAGCCGGCTCGGTTAGAGCAAAAACACAAACGCTAACAAAATCGTTAGTTTCTCCCGTCAAACAGCACCAGTTGCTGCTTGATCTTAAAGGAGATGGGGTTATATCAGCCTTATCAACCAAATGATACGCGGAGTCTGGAAGGACTCCACTTTAAAAATAACTAAGAATTTGTAATAGATAATTTATTACTGTGTAAATATTGCTGCAAGTGCTTGTATGAAAAAGAATTTTTTTAATTTTATAAGTATAAATACTGAGAAGATAAATTTTAAATTAACTTATCTTATTAAAAACTCCAATCTTGTAAAATGGAACCGAATAAAAAACTTAATGACTTGATAATAAATCTTAAACCTAAAGTTATTAGATTCACTGGTAAAAAATTTCCTTCTGAACTATGGAATAATGATTTTGAAATAAAAAAAAATAAAAATATATCTACCTAAAAATTCTATTAAATACTCGAAAAAGGATTTTTCGGCATTTTTTTTAAACAATTTTTTGAAGCTTCCTGAAGTACTTTAAATTCATTTTTATTTAAATTCCATTTGAATACATTCGATATATCTATAACTTGAGATTTTTTTCGCATTCCAACTAGTGGAATAGTTCCTTGATAACAACACCAATTAATTGCTACTTGAGCTTGGGAAACTGATCTTTTATTCGCAATTCTTTTTAAACACCTCCGCAATTCATATGTTGATTTTTTATAGTTTTCAAATAAAGCATTACGAATAAAACTTTTTTCTTTATTATCTTCTTTATCTGGATCAATACAAAGTATTCCAAAGGACAAAGGACTATAAGCAAAGCAATCAATATTATTTTCTTGGCAAATTTTTTTTACCTGATATTGTTTTCCTAAATCGGGAGCAAGCAAAGAAAACTGTATCTGAACACTTTTTAGGCGCTTATCTCTTTTTGCCAAGAAATTAATTAATTTCGTCAATCTTTTAGGCCCTACATTTGATAAGCCAATTTGAAAATCAAAGCCTTGATCTTTTAAATCGCAAAGATTATTCAAAAGCCCTAATTCCTGCCAAGGATTATATTTTGCAGTTGACCAATGTAATTGCACTATATCTAATTTGTTATTAAGTCTTTCTAAACTTTTCAAAAAAGGTTTATTAAAACCTCTATTACCTATTCTCCAGGGATAAGGTGCAAGTTTGGTTGCTACTTGAATTCTTTTTTTCTTTGCTAAAGAAGTATTTAGTAAAAATTTGCCGATCAATAATTCACTTCTACCCTGAAGATTCCCAGTACCGTAAGAATCTGCAGTATCAATTAGATCAAAGCCTCTTCGTAAAGCTTCGTTGTATGTATCACGTAAATCATCGTCATTTGAAGATTGGTAATTCCAAAAAAGCTTATTCCCCCAAGACCAAGTACCTAATCCAATTCTTTTCTTCACTAGCCTATTTAAACAAGGAACTTTATAAGGTTATCTAAAAATATTAAACTCTTTAAAATATTTCAAAAAATAAGTTTTAAAGCATTAACAATCAATCCCTCTTGACATTAAGAAATTATTCTCCAAAGTAAGAGAAATAAAAATAAAAAATTGTTCATTACCGTTTGCGGACAAAAAGGGGGTGTAGCCAAGACCTGCACAAGTATTCACCTTGCTAGTGTTTGGCATTCTGAAGGTAAAAAAGTTTGCATAGTAGATGCAGACAAGAATAGATCTGCATTAGCATACGCATCAAGAGGCAATCTTCCATTTCCAGTTTTCCCGGTCAGTGCAGCTGCTAAAGCATCAAGATCATCAGAAATTGTAATAACTGATGGCCAGGCTAGTAGTGATCAAGAAGAACTTAAACACTTAGCTTATGGTTCAGATTTAGTTATCTTGCCCACAACTGCAAAAGCAAGATCAGTGGAATTAACTGTTGAACTAGCTAATTTATTAAGTAACTTAAAAGTTAACCATGCAGTAGTAATAGTAAAAGTTGATTTTAGACAGCAAAAAGCAGCGCAACAAGCCAAAGCAGCTTTAGAAAATTTTGGTTTATATGTTTTTGATACATTTATACCCTTACTTTCAGCATTTGATAAAGCAGAAGCCTCTGGTAATGCTGTATTTGAAGCTGTAGACGATTTAGGTAGATCAGATCCTCGTCGAATGACGGGCTGGTCTGCTTATTGTTCAATTGCCTCACAAATTCCATGCCTGATTTCGAAGCCCTCATCCGACACCAACAACTTAAACAACCCACAACCAATCAGCGCTTAAAAGTAGTTGATTCTCCTAATTTTGAAGAAGACAAAAACGAAAAAACAATAACTAGACAATCTGGATTATTAGTTAATTTTTTTGGAGGTTTTATAGGTTCTGTAATTGGAACTTTAACAATACTGTTTCTTTATATAAATGAATATCTACCAATAGATTTACTTAAAGTGAATTAATATTTGTTTTTATTTTCCACCTTGGGCAAATAATATATATACCTTGCTGTTATTCCAATGCTACCACTTAAGTTAATTTTTAGATAATAATCACATTATTACCCTAGTTTAATATTCGTATTAATAAGGGGGATGGCAATTGGCTATCACTTGAGAGCAAAAAAAATTGAAATTGAAAAAAATTTAATTAATCTAATTTTAAAAAAGTTTTAAATTAATAAAATTTATATATTTGTAAAGTATCCCTATTTTTTATAGAAATGAGAAGACCACTCAAAAAAATATTTACTTCATTATTCAGTTCAACTTTATTAATAACACCCTTATCTTCATTGGCTGGAGAAGTTTCAACTGCAACATCAGACTTAGGATATTTCGTTTCTTCAGAACTTTTAAATAACGGTAACAAACAAGTCCACCTTTACAAACTAAAATCTGATGGAGAGGCAAGCATCATAATATCAAATATTTTTCCAGACTCCGTGGAAAATTCATTTAGTGCAACTGACTATACTGTTAATCAGCAAACTGGAAAAATATATTTTTTAGAACCACCAAGAAATGGAATTGAACAGAGGAGAATAAGGGTATTTGATATGGAGACGAATGCATTCGAAGGATTTACAAATATCACTAATCTGCCTGGTTCTGGAAGTCCAATGTTTATTGATATACCTGTAAAGATGGAAAATCTTGCAGATAAAAAATGTAATACAACTAGTGCTTCTTGTGGTGCAACTGATACTAAATTCATCTCACTTGGTGGTTCTGGTACAGAAGAACTTATAAGAATAGATGATGATGGAATAAGCACAGGCGGAACTAATAGTTCAACTTTAGTAAAAAATAATAGTGATGGTTCAGTTCAAATTGGTGCCGATGGGAATGATGTTGATGTAGTAGCAGACGGATTGAATATAAATGGTGAAGCCATTTTTACTAAAAATTCTGATGGATCCATCCAGATTGGAGCGGATGGAAATGATATTGACATTACTTCTCAAGGACTGAGTATAGATGGTAATCCAATGATTACCAAGCAAGCAGACGGTAATATTCATATCGGTAAAAACTCATTAATCACGCCCGAAGATCACTCAACATTAAGTGACGGGAGAAAAGTCCACCACTTATGGGCAGAGGATGATAATAATACAAAAATTCCACTTAATATCTACGGCTCAGACCTTTTGATAAATGGTACAAGTGTCCAAGGACAAATTGATGACAATGCTTCTAATATTTCCACTAATACCTCCAATATTTCAACCAATTCTTCTAATATTAAAACCAATTCTTCTAATATTAAAAATCTTGGGGAAGGAGTTGCAGGTTCAACAGCACTTACAGCAGCATTATCTGCCTTACCACAAACATCAAAAGAATCTAAATTAAGTTGTGGTGTTGGCACAGGTGCGTATAGCAGTAGATATGCATTAGGTTTTGGATGTGCATCGAAAGTAAGCGAAAGAGTAGATATTAATGCAGGAGGATCATATGTATTTGGTGGTTCTAAATCTTATGGAGCAGACTCTTTAGGCAATAGGGTTATTAAAGCGGGATTTGTCTTTAAATTGGGTGAATTGAATAAACCAGTTGAAATAAGTATGAAAGATAAACAAAAACTTACTAATGAAATAACTGACCTAAAAAGCGAAAATAAAAATCTAAATAAAAAAATTACAAAATTTGAAAATGAAAAATTTGAACTCTTAGCAAGATTAGAAAGACTTGAAAAAATAGCACTTGGAGATCTTAAATCAAAAGATTTAGTAGTTTATAAACTCCAATAATTAATTCACTGATTTATTACCGGTTTATGAATTGTTAAAAGTGCTAAAATCCCCTACCTTGCAATTGATCTTAACTAAGTCATATAATCTCTATGCATTTCTATACAAAGATAATCACTAATAATTGACTGCAATAACTGACTTTTTTTAAGTCAATACAATAATAAGCAAAGTGTAAGTAGAAATTAAAAATTTAGTTATTACTAAATTTCTAATTTGCAACCGTAAGCAAAATGTAAGAAAACTGTAAGAAAACTGTAAGAAAAATGTAAGAAAACTGTAAGAAAACAAAAAATGCTTTCTGAAACAAGTCTAAATTAAATCAATATCTGAGTGATAACTTTAATAAATTAGTTAGTTATTTTTTTAATTTTTTCTAAATTCCATTTATCAAATATTAATTTCATTTCTCTTTCGTAGTATCTTACTTTCTTTGAGAAAGGTAGTTGTTGAATAATTACCCCAAAGGGATATTTAAAAAAAGAAGAAACATAAACAATATAAAACTCGATAAATGAAGGTTTTGGTGGGAGAGGTAAATTTTTTACATATGCCCAATCAATACATGGTTTTAGTTGCTTATCACTATCAGCAATATTTTTTCTACATCTCCAGTAAGAGAATAAATAAATGCCAATAAAAATCGGCAGTGGAAAAAGTCGCAACATTAAATATCAAGGATAATTTTTCTTCTCATTGATTCATATTAAAGTGATAGTTTAGTTTTTATGAAAATTCTTGATGATATCCCAAAACATAACCCTTTCAATCATGTTTTTCTTTTTTTTATATTTAAAAATAAGTTTATGTAATTTGCAATCACCAATAACAGCAAAAGAAATGTATTAATGGACATTAAAAAAGAGGGTAGTTGTTATACCCTCTAATGTAAATTGAATATCAAAAAATATCCAAGTGTTTAATAATGTGGTGGTTGTGATTCTTCTTGAGGAAAATAGGTATCATCATCATTACCTTTTTCCTTCTTTTTAAAATACTCTTCGGATGGGTCTAATCCATCATTATCGTAATTTCGCTCTTTTTCCATTATTTATCTAATACACTTTTTACTTTATCTGAGAATTTTTGTTCTTTATCAGTTCTAGTATTTACTTTCATTGTTGTATAAATTCTAGGCGCACCTTTTGAATGAATTTTTTTATGGCATTTTTTAACACATTTAAATACTTTATCCCAATCTCCCTCTATTGCAGTTCCATTCGCTCCTAATTCATAGTTAAGACCTTCATTTTTGATAACTTCAATACACTCCTTTATATAAGGAGATAGGGAAGTTCCAACTCCAATAGGGACTAAACATAAATCAATACTTACAAACATAATTGTTTCCTATTTTGATAAATCTAACCATTCATATCCTAAATGTTAATGTCGATAAAATTTAGCGAAAAGAATCAGTAAAAGTTTACTAAAAATAAAATAAGAGGGCATTTGTTTGCCCTCTTCGAGTCGTATGCACCTCGCTGTCCACAAAGTCGATGAAGTGCTTTTGACTCTTGAATTATTTCTACTCCTACTGAAGGAGAAAAGATAGTCGTGACAACCACAAAGCACTTCTACTAGGGTAATAATACTCTATGAATTTCAAGTCAATAGGAGGACAATATAGATATAGATCTAGGAGGTCTTATGAAACTATTTAATCAATTTAACATTCTTCCAAGATACTTAACTGCGTTTAATTATGCAGGATTAAATCTAAACGAAACCCCAAAAGAACTTGGAAAATGCACCCCTGAGTTTCAAAACTTTTGGGAGAAAGAATGTAGAGAACATCCAACAAATCAAAATTGTTTAATTTACTGCGACTGAGTTATTAATTTTTAGTCTTTATTAATAAAAAAGGAGGTTTTATGAAACTAACTACTCCATTCTCCATTCTCCATTCTCAATCAAAAATTAAATGAGATGGATTTAATTAGAGATGCAATGAAAAAAAGAATATTAGCAACTGAAAGATTGCATGATGATTATAGAAAAATGTTCAAAAACAAAGATTATCCAACCATAGTTAACGGATATGTTTAACCTACTTCGACTAAATTAAATTAGTAATAATAAGTCCTAATTTAATGTAAGCAGACCGTAAGCAACATATATACAATCTTCAAATCTATTGCTATAACTAAGTTTTAGCTTTAAGTTGTATATTCGCTATTGATCTCTACATAGACCCTAAAACAAGACTATAACTGCGTTTACGAAGATTGAATTAGTGTTTTATTTTAATTTTATCCTCTGAAATCAACTGACATCATTAGGTCAGTGTTTTATTGAGGAAAAATATGGAAAATTTTTTAACGATAAAGATCTTAAAATTTCAGCGAAAAATAACAAAAAAAGCAAAAATTTAAAAAAATTAGGAAACTAATAATAATTCAGTTAATACAATGAAAAAATTAATTTCATTATCTTTCTTTGGCATGTCATTGTTTTTTGGAGCAATGCCAGCACGAGCAGAGTGGGATTATTGGGCAGTAAAAAACGACAGAATTGATGGATTTCAGGGGATACATATCTATCAATGTATAGCCAAAACAAATAGTTGTACTTTAAAAAAAGCAATAGGAAACAATGGTTCTTCTAGTGATGATATTGCAAAACATTATGTTGACGGCGAAAATAATATCATTGTTCACGATAGAGGGACAGTTTATAGATACAACATATCAGATGAAACCGTCGATCAAATAACAGACTTTGCTACAAATTACGATAAGGTAATACCTAGAGAAAAAATAATTACATCAGATAATAGTGTGAATGTTGGCACAGGCAAAGGGAAAATTAAACTTTCTGGCGATAAATTGGAAATTGTTGAAGATGGGTTCATTATTGATGGAGAAGCATTAATTACAAAAAATTCAGATGGAACTATTCAAATAGGATTAGATGGATATGAAGTAGATCTCACAGATACTGGATTAAGTGTCAAAGATTATCCACTTATTACATATAATCAATCAGACAATACCATTCATTTTGGTAAAAACTCTTTGATAACAACAGTTGAGGAACAAACATTAAGCGATGGAAGAAAAGTTCAACCTCTTTATGCACAAGATGCTGATGGTAATAAAATCCCAATAAATATTGATGGAAGTAAATTATTAATTGATGGAGTAGAAGTTACAGCAGGAGATAGCGCACAAGTTACAACGAACAAAAATGATATTTCTACTAATACCTCAAATATTTCAACCAATTCATCTAATATTAAAAATCTTGGGGAAGGAGTTGCAGGTTCAACAGCACTTACAGCAGCATTATCTGCCTTACCTCAGACATCAAAAGAATCTAAATTAAGTTGTGGTGTTGGCACAGGTGCGTATAGCAGTAGATATGCATTAGGTTTTGGATGTGCTTCAAAAGTTAATGAAAGAGTTGATATAAATGCAGGTGGCTCATATGTTTTCGGTGGGTCTAAATCTTATGGTGAAGGAACTTTAGACAATGGGGTCATTAAAACAGGATTTGTTTTTAAATTAGGTGAATTAAATAAACCTACTCAAATTTCTATGAAAGATAAAAAAGTAATGGAGACAAAAATTGAATCACTTGAAAAGAAAAACAAAACAATACTTTCCAAAAATCAAAAATTAGAGAATAAACTTTCTATCTTGATGGCAAGATTAGAAAAAATTGAAAAGATTGCACTAGGTGAAAGTAAATCAAAAGATTTAGCAGTTTATAAACTCCAATAAAAATTTACTGGTTTATTACCGGTTTATTAATTTTTAGAAACACTAAGATCGCTTGCCCCGCAATGGATCTTAACTAAGTTGTATACTCCGAGTTTATTTCAACATATTTTTTAGAAAGATCGCATCCCCAAGCTTTACCTTTCGATTCGCCAGAGTTTAGATTAATCATAATTTGTACAATATCATCAACTAAATATCTACCTTTCATTCTGGACTTAATATAGTCTGTTACTTTTTGCGAATCATATTTATTTAACTTGCCCTTTTCCAAAATTTGATCATTACCTATATATAAGTCAACGTCATTTAAATTGAATTTAACTCCAGAGTTACCTGCAGCAGAAATAATTCTTCCCCAATTAGGATCACAGCCATGTATAGCAGTTTTCACCAATGCAGAATTACAAATAAATTTAGCAACCATAATTGCATCATCAGTATTTTTTGCTCCTTTAACCAAAACCTCTAATAAACAATTTGCTCCCTCTCCATCCCTTGCAATATTTTTTGCCAAGTTTTGACAAACAATATCAATACCTTGTTGGATAATTGGTAAAAATCTTTTATCAATTTTCTCTCCTGCATTTATTCCGATAAAAGAATCGTTTGTACTTGTCTCTCCATCAACTGATATTGCATTAAAAGATTTTTTACCCGCAATAGTAATCATTTTATCCCATTCTTCTTTTTCAATACCCGCGTCACAAGATAAAAAAGCAAGCATTGTAGCCATATTGGGGTAAATCATCCCTGAACCTTTTGCAAATCCTGCTATTTTTATCTTTCTACCTTGAATAATCGTCTCTATTAAAACTTTTTTCAAAGTCAAATCAGTAGTTAAAATTGCTTCTGCTGCATTTTGAAAGTTATTAACTTTTAAATCACTTACTAAATTCGGCAAATTTTTTACTAAATCATTTATTTGTATAGGAACACCTATTACACCAGTTGAGCACATTAAAACTTCTTCTTCTTTTATTCCTAAAAGTTCTGCAATCTTTGCTGTAGCAATTTGAAAATGTTTAAGTCCAAGATTTCCTGTACACGCATTTGCTTGACCAGAATTAATTAATATTGCTCGTAAGAAACCCGAAGTTTTTTTTATCCTTTCCTCACAAATATCAACACATGAAGCACGAACCAATGATTGGGTAAACATCCCGCTAAAAATACTTCCTTCTGGAGCGAGTATAAGTGCTAAATCTTTTTTATTAGATGCTTTTAATCCAGCAGATATTCCTGCAAAAAGGAAACCATGGGGTGTTATGTTACCTTCATCAATAAATGACCAATTGGAATAAGACTGGCTCAATCTTTCTTATATTTTAATTCATAATAACTGCTCTTTAATGCTAAAGAAACAGGTAATTAGATTATTATTAAATATATGGAAATTGTTCAAAAATTAAAAAATGACCAAAGAAGAATTGGTTTAACTGGAGGCATTGCCAGTGGGAAGACATTCATAACAAATTACATTAGAAAACATAAAAACATTCCGATATTAGATGCAGATAATTTATCAAGAGAATTAATGAAACCAAACACATATGGATATAAGAAAATTTTAGATTATTTTGGAAATAAAATTATTGATAATAAGAACAATTCAGAAAGGGTAATAAACAGGAAACTTTTAAGAAAAATTGTTTTTAAACATTCAGAAAGCAAAGAATGGATTGAAAAACTACTTCACCCATTAATTAAAGAAAAAATGATAGAAGAATGCTGTCAATACAAAAATAATCAAACTATAGTATTGGTTATTCCATTATTATTTGAAGCAAAATTTGAAGATATTTGCACTGAAATATGGTTAGTTAAATGTCCCAAAGAACTACAAAGAAAAAGACTTATCACAAGAGATAAAATTAGCGAAAGAGAAGCACGTGAATCGATAAATCTTCAATTAAGTTTCGAAGAAAAAAGAAAATTTTCAGACATTATTTTAGATAATTCAGATGATCAAAATAAATGGATTAAGACAATAAAAGAACTTCTTTGAAGCTTTAGCTATTTAATTTTTCTGCAAGAAGTTTATTTGCAAGTTTAGGATCAGCTTTACCTTTTGTTCTTTTCATTAATTGACCAACAAAAAAACCAAGTAATTTAGTTTTACCATTTCTAAATGCTTGAACCTCATCTGGATGTTCAGTTATAAGTTCATCAATTATTGGTAAAATACTTGAAGAATCAGATATCATAGCTAACCCTTTTTTCTCAACTAATTTTTTCGGAGAAATATTTTTTTGAATTAATTCAGGTAAAATTTCTTTTGCAATTTTTCCACTGATAGTGTTATTTGAAATCATGCCAATCATTTCAGCAAGATTTTCAGGACTAAGTTTTAATTCACTAAAACTAAGCTTATTTGCTTTTAAATAACCCACAATATCACTTGTTATCCAATTTGAAGCTATTTTAGCCTCAGCACCATTAGCTACTGTTTCTTCAAAAAAGTTTGCCATATTAATTTCATCAGAAATTACCCTTGCATCATATGCAGATAACCCAAATTTAGTTACGTATTTATTTCTTTTCTTACAAGGTAATTCTGGAAGTTCTTTTAACCATATTTCTTTTTGAGCTTTTGTTATTTCAATTGGACCTAAGTCAGGATCAGGAAAATATCTATAATCACTGCTACCTTCTTTTAATCTCATACTTTTCGTTAATTGCTTAGCTTCATCCCATAACCTTGTTTCTTGGAAAATTTTTCCTCCATTTTCGTAAACTTTTATTTGTCTGGCTATTTCATAATCACAAGCCTTTTGAATTGCAGAAAATGAATTCATATTCTTTATTTCTACTTTGGTACCAAAAGGAGCATTAGGTCCTTTTCTAACTGAAATATTGACATCACAGCGTAATGAACCCTCTTGCATATTTCCGTCTGATACTCCTAGATATCTAACTGTTCTTCTAATCTCTGAAGCATATTCAGATGCCTCTTTACCTGATCTAATATCTGGTTTACTTACAATCTCACAAAGTGCTATTCCGGCACGATTGTAATCAACTAAGGAATACTTAGAGCCAGCTAATCTATCACTTCCTGAATGGACTAGTTTTCCGGCGTCTTCTTCCATATGTAGCCTTTCTATACCAATTTTTTTGATATAAGGTTCTTTGTCCTTCTCAATTATTTCAACCTCTAACCAGCCATTTTCAGCTAGTGGCTCATCAAATTGTGAAATTTGATAATTTTTAGGAAGATCAGGATAAAAATATTGTTTTCTATCAAACTTACAATGTTCTGCAACATTTAAATTTAATGCTAACGAAGTTTTTACAGCATACTCAAGAACAGTCTCATTCAAAACTGGAAGAGTTCCTGGCAACCCACAAACTACAGGATCTATATGCGTATTAGGTGCATCACCAAAAGCTGTTGACGCAGATGTGAATATTTTACTTTTCGTATTAAGCTGTACATGAGTTTCCAAACCAATCACAGCTTCCCAAGATTCCAAATTGTTCATTATCAAAAGTCTCTTTATTAATATTATTGGATATAAAGGAAAAGAGGACCTAAACACAAATAAAAATATTAATTTTTAAATGAGACAAGAAACCAAAAATTCAATATTAATCATTGGCGGTGGACTTTTAGGTTTATCTATTGCTTATGAATTTTCTAGAAATAACTTCAAAGTTTTAGTTTTAAGCAAAAACAGAAATGAATCAGCTGGATTTGTTGCTGCAGGAATGTTAGCTACTCATGCCGAAGGACTAGAAGATGAATTACTAAAATTTGGCCAAGAAAGTCAAAATCTAATTCCAAAGTGGATACAGAGTATTGAACAAGATAGTAATATAAAATGCGGTTTAAAAAAATGTGGCATAGTAGTTCCTTTTAAAAACAAAGAAGATCTTGAAGAGTTTCCCACTTATGAATATGGAAAATATTTAAATCACAAAGATCTTCAAACAGAAATTAATGGAATGAATTCTATTTGGAAACATGGTTTACTTTTTGAACAAGATGGTCAAATAGATAACCGAAGAAGACTGATGCGTGCTCTTGAGAGAGCATGCTCCTTGCATGGAGTGGAATTTCAAGAGGGATCAGAAGTAGAGGATTTGACATTCGAAAAAAACAAAATTACAGGTGCAACAGTTGTATGTGCCACTGGGGAAATAAAAAAAATTAACTGCGAAAAAGCAATTATATGCAGCGGTGCTTGGAGTAAAAAAATTTTTAATAAAATTCCAGTCTTTCCTGTAAAGGGACAAATGCTATCAATACAAGGTCCAACAAATTTTTTGAAAAGAGTTATTTTTGGTCCAAAAACTTATTTAGTTCCCCGAGATGATGGACTTATTATAGTTGGAGCGACAGTTGAAAAAGATTCAAAATTTAATCAGGGTAATACTCCTAATGGAATAAAACAATTGCAAGAAGGCATTCGCTCCTTATTGCCAGAAGCTATTAATTGGCCACAAATGGAACATTGGTGGGGATTTAGACCTTGTACACCAGATCTAAAACCAATAATTGGAAAATCAAAAATTGAAAATCTTTTTATAGCTACAGGACATTACAGAAATGGAGTTTTATTTTCTGCAATAACAAGTGATCTTCTTTTGAAAATAGTTCAAAATAAAAATCTCAAAGAAATAGAAAAAAGCTTTTTAGAAAAATTTAGTTTAGATAGATTTGCGATTTAAATTTTAATTTTCAGATCGCCATTTCGAATCAGAAGTTTCCCACTCACATAATTCCTCTTCGTTAAACCATAGATCAATTTCAAATTTTGCAGTATCTTCTCCATCAGAACCATGAATAATATTCCTACCAATATCAATAGCTAAATCACCTCTAATTGTTCCAGGCTCTGCTTCCAGAGGTTTTGTTGCACCTATTAGTTTTCTAGCACTCAAAATAACGCCTTCGCCTTCCCACACCATTGCTACAACAGGTCCACTTGAAATAAAGTCTACTAAATCACTAAAAAAGGGTCTTTCTCTATGTACTCCATAATGATTTTGAGCAAGTTCTTTTGAAGGTATTAATTGCTTTAATCCAACCAATTTAAATCCTTTTTTTTCAAATCTGCCAATAATCTCAGAAACATATCCTCTTTGAACTCCATCTGGCTTAATTGCAATAAAGGTTCTCTCTTTGGTCATTTAATTAATAATCACTCTATGTATATTCAACTTTTGGGTGGTAACTTGGCAAGTAATCATTAAAATAAAAGATATTGTTTTGAGTTATTTTCAAAAACATTTATTAATCATTAAGACATAAATTGACCAATTTTGAGCCGAAAAAATTAAAGAATATTTGGACTATTGAAGATAGTATTGCGACTTATAACATAGACAAATGGGGAGATAAATATTTTTCTATAAATTCCAAAGGAAATATATCAGTAACTAAAGATATAAAATCTGAAAATAAGATTGATCTTTTTAAGCTTGTCAAAGAACTTAAGAGTAGAGAAATAAATCCTCCATTAATCATAAGATTTAATGATATCTTAAAAGATCGCATAAATGCATTACATGACTCTTTTTTAAAAGCAATAAAAACCTATAAATATAAGAACATTTATCAAGGCGTTTTTCCTGTCAAATGTAATCAACAGAAAAATGTCCTAGAAAAGATAATAGAGTTTGGTAGCCAATGGAATTTTGGTTTAGAAGTAGGAAGTAAATCAGAACTATTAATTGGCCTCGCACTTCTTGAAAACCAAAATTCATTATTAATATGCAACGGATATAAAGATAAAAAATATATTGAGATTGCTACTTTGGCCAGAAAGCTCGGCAAAAATCCAATAATAGTTATTGAACAACGAGATGAGGTAAAAAGAATTATTCAAGCAGTTCAAGAACTTAACGCAACTCCATTGATAGGAATTAGAGCAAAGTTATCAAGTAAAAGTAGTGGTAGGTGGGGTAAATCTATTGGAGATAATTCCAAATTTGGATTATCAATCCCAGAAATTATGTTGACAATAAAAGAACTAAAAGAAGCAAATCTTATCAACGAAATGAAATTGCTCCATTTTCATATAGGCAGTCAAATAAGTGATATTGCTGTGATCAAAGACGCATTACAAGAAGCTAGTCAAATATATGTGGAACTATGCAAACTAGGAGCCCCAATGCAATATATCGACGTTGGGGGAGGATTAGGAATAGATTTTGATGGAACCAAAACCTCCTCCAACACCTCTACTAATTATTCTCTTCAAAATTATGCTAACGATGTAATTGCAACTATTAAGGATTCATGTGAATTAAATAATATCAAGCATCCAACCATAATCTCAGAAAGCGGAAGAGCAATAATAAGCCATTGTTCAGTTTTAATTTTTAATGTTTTAGGGACAAGTCATGTCAGTTCCAAACTACAAATTTTTGATAAAAAAAATCAACAATTAATAATTTCAAATTTACTTGAAACTTTCTATGAATTAAAAAAACTTAAAAATAAAAAAATAAATTTATCTCAAATAATTGAACTATGGAATGATGCAAAAAAGTTTAAAGAGGATTGCTTAGTTGCTTTTAGATTAGGATTTTTAAGTTTGGCAGAAAGAGCTTATGCCGAAGAACTTACTTGGGCTTGCGCAAAAGAAATTTCTAATAACCTGAATAATGATGAAATCAATCACCCTGATTTATCTGAAATCACAGAAACTCTCGCATCAACTTATTATGCAAATTTATCTATCTTTAAATCTATTCCCGATAGCTGGGCAATAAATCAGATTTTTCCAATAGTACCAATACATAGGCACTTAGAGGAGCCATTCTGCAAAGGCAACTTTGCAGATTTAACTTGTGATTCAGATGGGAAACTAAATAATTTTATTAATGATGGAAAAATTAAATCATTACTAAATTTACATAAGCCAGAGGAAGATAAAGATTATCTAATTGGAATTTTTATGACTGGAGCCTATCAAGAAGCATTAGGAAACTTGCACAATTTATTTGGCAGTACAAACGTTGTTCATATAGACATAAATCAAGATAATTCATATAAAGTCAAAAATATTATTAAAGAGGACAGTAAATCTGAAATTTTACAATTATTAGATTACAGTTCAGCTTCTTTGGTTGAATCTATAAGAATTAATACTGAATCAGCAATTGATAAAAAAAAATTAACTATCAAAGAAGCAAGGAAATTAATGAATCAAATCGAAATTAGTCTCAGAAAAAGTAGTTATTTATCAGAATGACTATCTAATGTTTTTTGAAGATAATTTTTAGCATAATCTAAAGCATCTCTTAACTTATCAATATTTTTAGCACCTGCTTGAGCAAAGTTAGGCTTTCCTCCTCCTCCTCCCGAACAAATTCTTGCAATCTGATTAATTAATTTACCTGCATCCAATCCTATTTTTACTGCATCATCACCTAAAGAAACTACAAATAACAAATTTCTATTTTCTGAATTTGGTATTCCCCCAAGAATCACTATTGCTTTTTTTCCCAAATGAGAAGTTAAATTCAGTGCTGCAGATTGCAAAGAATTCCCATCTAAGCCATCAATCTGATTTACTAGAATTGAAAAAGAATTTACTATTTCTGCGGATGATTTTATAGAAGAGTATTTAAAATATGCAATTTCATCTTTCATTTTTTGTATCTCTTTATTCTTATTAATGAGCTCTGCTTGCAAATTATTAACCCTTTCAAAAAGTTGATTAGGATTTGCTTTTAACAAATCACTTATTTGATTTACTAAAGCATTTCTATCACTGAAATAGTCTAATGCTGATTGGCCTGATAATGCTTCGATCCTTCTTACTCCGGCTGAGATTCCTTCCTCACTAATTATTTTGAAAGAACCTAATTCAGATGTAGTTTTAACATGTGTGCCACCACAAAGTTCCATTGAAACTCCAGGTATATTAACAACGCGTACTTCATCATCATATTTTTCTCCAAACATGGCGACTGCGCCCTTTTCAAGAGCCTCACTCTTAGACATATTTTTTATTTCTAGGGCATGATTTTCCATAATCCAAGAGTTAACTAAAGTCTCAATCTTAGAAATTTGATCTTTAGAAATAGGATTAGAGGAATTAAAGTCAAATCGTAATTTATTAAAGGCTACTAATGAACCTTTTTGTCCAACACTTTCGTTAACAATTGATTTAAGTGCAGATTGTAATAAATGAGTAGCTGTATGATTTGCAGCAGCCTTAGCTCTATTAGAGGAGCTAACATTAGTCTTAACTTTTTGTCCAATAGTTAATATTCCTTTTTTGATCGTTCCATAATGTAAAAAAACACTTTTCTTTCGCATAACATTATCAACCAAGACCTCTACATCTTGTGAAAATATCGTTCCAATATCACCAACTTGCCCGCCAGATTCTCCATAAAAAGTTGTCTGATCAAGAACAATTAAAACTTTCTGACCTTCACTTGCTTGCTTAACTAATGTTGAATCCAAGAATATACCCTTTATTTCAGCTTCCGAAAGGAGTGAATCATAACCATTAAAAACAGTCTTGTTAAAAAGATCTATTTCTCGCTCTAATGATCCCTCTAATGTCAAATCAATATTACTTGAAGCAGCTTTAGCTCTCTCTTTTTGTGCATTCATTTCTTCTTCAAAACCCTTTACATCTACACTGATACTATTATCTTCAGCAATTTCTACAGTAAGTTCTAGAGGAAATCCATAAGTATCATAAAGTTCAAAAGCTTTAAAACCAGAAATTAATTTCTGCCCTGAAGAAATTAACTCATCTAGCAATTTCTCTCCTCTTTCAAGAGTTTCCCTAAATCTTATTTCTTCAATTTTTATCTCATTCAAAATTAAACCATTATTATTTTTTAAATCAGGATAATTATTTTGCATTAAATTGATCCCTACAGTAGCAATATGGGGTAAAAATTCATTTGTTATACCTAATAATCTTCCGTGTCTGACCATTCTTCTAATAAGTCTTCTTAATATATATCCCCTGCCGAGATTACTTGCTGCTACTCCATCAGAAATTAAATGAATAACAGCTCTTGTATGATCACCAATGATTTTTAAAGAAATTTTGTTTTTATCATCTGAAGAAAAATAATCAATATTTGCAATCTCACAAATTTTTTGAATAATAGGAAAAATTAAATCTGTCTCATAATTATTTTGTTTTTTTTGTAGTATCTGAGCCATCCTTTCAAGACCCATTCCTGTATCAATATTTTTAGATTTTAAATCTGTCAATTTTCCATATGGATCACGATTATATTGCATAAAAACAAGATTATAAAATTCAATAAAACGATCTCCATCTTCTAAATCAATATTCTGCAGACCCTTTTCAGGATGAAAATCATAATAAAGTTCTGAACAAGGTCCACATGGACCTGTTTTGCCAGATGACCAAAAATTATCTTCCTCACCTAGTTTCACTATCCTATCTGGATGAATACCTATTTCATCTTTCCAAATTTTTGCAGACTCTTCATCTTGGTGAAAAACACTCACAATTATATTTTCAACAGAAAGTTGATAAATATCAGTAACTAATTCCCAAGCCCATTGAATAGCCTCTCGTTTAAAATAATCTCCAAAAGAGAAATTACCAAGCATTTCAAAAAAAGTGTGATGTCTAGCTGTAACTCCAACGTTTTCTATATCATTTGTTCTGATGCACTTTTGGCTAGATGTAGCCCTTTTTGATGGTCTTTCTTTTAAACCTAAAAAAACTGGTTTAAAAGGTAGCATCCCAGCAATTGTGAGCATAACCGTAGGGTCATCTGGTATTAAAGATGCACTTGGAATGATTTTATGTAATTTTTCACTGTAAAATTTTAAAAAAGCATTTCTTATCTCATCTCCAGTAACTATTTTTTTAATTAGTTGAGATGTCATTTATCCAGAATAAAAAGATTAAAAATTAAAGAAAAGCGTAATTTCGGTTATTTCGCAAAAATAATCACGCGGATTTATATTCTACATAACTAAAGTTATTTTATAACGCGATTTGTCCTATGCTAGCCTCTGCCCAGACAAGTAATTCTAAATTGGCACAAATAAATAACAAGTTGACAGTTCAATCTCAAAACTTTGCTGATGATTCTTGTGCCATAAGATCTCTGGATTGGGATCGCAGTAGATTTGATATTGAATTTGGCTTAAGAAATGGCACTACTTACAATAGTTTTATTATTAAAGGCGAAAAACTAGCAATAATTGATACTAGTCACGCAAAATTTGAAGAATTATGGTTTGAAGAATTACTAAAAGAGATAAATCCACAAGAAGTGGATTATCTAATTACAAGCCATACAGAACCTGATCATTCTGGTTTAATAGGTAATCTTCTAGAATTAAACAAAAATATCACAATAGTTGGTTCAAAATTAGCCCTTAAGTTTATTGAAGACCAAATACATGTTCCCTTTAAGCGACTAGAAGTTAAAAGTGGAGAGTTTTTAAATCTAGGAACTAACCCTAATAGCGGTTTAGAACATAATATTGAATTTATAAGCGCACCAAATTTACATTGGCCAGATACAATTTTTTCATATGACCACAGCACTCATGTTCTCTACACATGCGATGCATTTGGACTCCATTATTGTTCTGATGAATTTTATGACACTGATCAAAAAGAAATATATGATGATTTTCGTTTTTATTACGATTGCCTAATGGGTCCAAACGCTAGAAGCGTTCTGCAGGCAATTAAAAGAATAGATAAGCTACCTAAATTAAAAACATTAGCCGTAGGTCATGGGCCTTTACTTCATAATCAAGTTAATTTTTGGAAAGGAAAATATCAAGAATGGAGTAGCAATAAAAGCAAAGGTAATGATTTTGTGTCAGTCTGCTATATAAGCGACTATGGTTATTGTGATCGACTAAGTCAAGCGATATCTCATGGAATAAGTAAAGCAGATGCACAAGTTCAATTAATTGATTTAAGATCCTCTGACCCGCAAGAATTAACAAGTTTAATTTCCGAATCAAAAGCAGTAGTAATTCCCACATGGCCAGTAGACTCAGATAATGAATTAAAAGAATCTCTGGGTACTTTATTTGCAGCACTAAAACCAAAACAATTTACTGCTGTCTATGATGCATTTGGTGGAAATGATGAACCAATAGATTCGTTAGCAAATAAATTAAGAGAACTTGGTCAAAAAGAAGCTTTCTCCCCTTTAAGAGTTAAAAATATTCCAGATCCCATTATTTATCAGCAATTCGAAGAAGCTGGAACTGACTTAGGTCAATTGATCAATAAAAAGAAGAATATTGCCTCTATGAAGAGCCTCGATTCTAATTTAGATAAAGCGTTAGGTAGAATAAGTGGAGGATTATATGTAGTTACAGCAAGCCAAGGGGAAGGTTCGACATTCAGACAAAGTGCAATGGTCGCAAGTTGGGTTAGTCAAGCAAGCTTTTCTCCTCCAGGCATTACAGTTGCAGTAGCAAAAGATAGAGCTATTGAATCATATATGCAAGTTGGGAAAGGTTTTGTTGTGAATATCTTGAGAGAAGATAACTATCAAAAAATGTTCAGACATTTTTTAAAAAGATTTGCACCTGGAGCTGATAGATTTGCAGATGTAGATGTAATTAGCAACATCGCTGAAGGGGGACCAGTTCTCTCAGATTCACTCGCCTTTTTAGATTGTAAAGTTAGTTCCAGGCTGGAGACTCCAGACCATTGGATAATTTACGGAATAGTTGAGAATGGTAATGTTTCTGACTTATCATGCAAGACAGCAGTTCATCACAGAAAAGTTGCTAATCACTATTAGAAAATAAGCCTTTAAAATGTCAGATATTAATATAAGCTTACTTGAAGAAAATCAAAACTTATCAGAATTTGAAATTACCGAAAATTTTTCTTGTGTAAGATTCTTAGACCAAAATAAAGAAAGATTTGAACTTGAATTTAACCTTGAAAAAGGAACCTCTTTTAATACTTTTTTCATTAGAAGTCATGAGGAACTTTTTATTATTCATCCACCTGAGAAACAATATTTAAATTCATTTAATAAAGTAATTTCTAGGTTTAGCGATCAATTTAAATTGGATAAAATTAACTTCATTTCTGGTCATATTAATCCCCAAATTATTGAAACAATAAAAAATATAAGTACCCAATTTCAAAACACAACTATTACTTGCTCTAATCCAGGTTATAAACTTATTAGCGAACTTTGGAATCAAAGAAATCCTACCTTAGAAAACTGTATTGAAATTGAATTACCTGAAATAAACATAATCAAAAAAGAACTTAATTTAGAATTAGATAAAATTTCACTTGAATTAATTCCTATTCCAACAGCACGTTGGCCTGGTGGCCTGATAATTTATGAACGTAATCAAGAAATACTTCTTAGTGAAAAAATTTTCTCTGCTCATATTGCTTCTGCTGATTGGTCTGAAACAAATCGAGTTAGTACAGAAATTGATAGGAAACATTTTTATGATTGCCTGATGGCACCAATGTCTAATCAAGTAGTATCAATAACTGAAAAAATTGCAGATTATGACATTAAAACTATTGCACCATTACATGGCCCCGCGATCGAATATAGCTTAAAAAGCTTTTTAAATGACTATATTCGATGGGGAGAGAATCTCTCAACAAATAATCCTAAGATCGCTCTGATATACGCAAGTGCATATGGAAATACAGCCTCAATAGGTGATGCATTGGCTAAAGGGATAAATAGAACCTCTGTAGAAGTTGAAAGTATTAATTGTGAATTTACACCTAATGATGTACTTGTAAAGTCTATCCAAAATGCTGATGGATATTTAATAGGCTCACCCACATTGGGTGGTCATGCCCCAACTCCAATAGTTAGTGCACTAGGAACGTTGTTAGCAGAGGGTAATAGAGATAAGCCAGTGGGAATTTTTGGTAGTTTTGGCTGGAGCGGCGAAGCTATAGATTTACTTGAAACAAAATTAAAAGACGGTGGTTTTAAGTTTAGTTTTGACCCTATAAGGATTAAATTCAGCCCGAATAAACCAAAAATTAAAGAGCTAGAAGAAATAGGCACTCACTTTGGAAGAAAAATTATAAAAAAAGCAAAGAAAAAACCTAGAAAATCAGATACTGGAATGATTACAAGCAAAACGGATCCAAAGCTACAAGCTCTTGGAAGAGTAATTGGTTCACTTTGTGTCCTAACAGCCTCTAAAGGCAAAGATGAGAACAATATTAAAGGAGCTATGCTTGCATCTTGGGTAAGTCAAGCAAGTTTTTCTCCTCCCGGGTTAAGTATCGCAGTAGCAAAAGATAGATCGGTAGAGTCTCTTCTCCAAATAGGAGATTCATTCGCATTAAATATTCTTAGTGAAAAAGAGTTTAAAGAACCTTTGAAAAGATTCACAAAGCCCTTTGCACCCGGAGAAGATAGATTTGAAGGAATAAATATTGAATTAACCCCTAATGAACAGATAATCATTCCTGAATCTCTCGCATGGTTAGATGCTTCTGTAAAAGAGAGAATGGAATGTGGAGATCATTGGGTAATATACGCGGAAGTACTACACGGTAATATACTAAAATCCGATAGTCTAACGGCAGTTCATCACCGCAAAACAGGTGCTAACTATTAAATTTATTTATCTAATTTATGACTGAAACAAAAGATCTAATAATCATTACGGCTAGTTGTGGTAAAAATCTAGAACTTTCTGAAAAATTTCTTGAAAAAAGTAACGAACTGAAAATAAGTTCTGAGATTTTAGATCTGACCACTCTTAATATTCCATTATTTAATCCACGAATTCACAGCAAAGAAAATATTCCAGTTGAAATACAAGAATTAAAAAAAAAGCTTTTCGCAATAGAAAAGTGGGTCATTTGTGCTCCTGAATATAATGGCTCTATACCTCCAATTCTCTCCAACTTCATAGCTTGGCTTTCTGTTTCAGGAGATGATTTCAGAAATCTATTTAACGGTCAACCAATTGCAATTGCAACATTTTCTGGTGGAATCGGATTAGAACTTCTTACTTCATTACGCATTCAATTAGTCCATTTAGGCAGTCAGGTATTAGGAAGGCAACTTTTATCCTCATATAGTAAACCTATAGATACGAAAACTATAGAAGATATAATTCAAAGACTTTTACAAATGCAAAAATTAAAATTATAAACTTTTAAAAGCTTTAAATTAATCTCATTTTTTTTCATTCCAAACTTTCAAAATTTCTCTAGCCATAGGAAGTGCATGTACAGAACCACCGCCAGGAGTATTTTGGGCAAAAGCAACTACAAGCAACTCACTCTTTTCAGAAGGTGTAAAACAGACGAACCAAGCGTGATCTGACCCCCCTTCACCATCTTCAGCTGTTCCAGTTTTTCCTGAAACCGGTGGTAAATTCGAAATTCCATAATTAATGGATACACCCGTACCAGACTCAACTACTTTCTTTAGACCGCTTTTTATCAACTGAATATTATTTGGATCAATATCAATTTGCATACGTCCTTTATTTGCAAGATATTTTCCATTTTTTTTAGACAAATGAGGAGTTACTAGATAACCTCCATTAGCAATAGCAGCATATGCTCTAGCTATTTGAATAGGGGTAACTTGCACCACAAATTGTCCTATGGACATGCTCGCAATGTCTTCTGGAACCCAAGGAGTTCTTCCTGGCTCTCCCCATCCTCTACCTTCTTCAGCCCATTCGCTACTAGCTACTAATCCTATATTTTCTTGTTCAGCAATTTCAATTCCAGAAAAAGAATTAAAACCAAGCTTTCTTGATACTTCATGAATTTCATCAACTCCTACTCCATGTCCGATTTGATAAAAGAATGTATTACTTGAAACTCTTAAAGCATCTTCATAACCTATAACCCCAAAACCTAAATCATTATGTTCTCTAAAACATTGACTACCATAGGTAATACATGGTTTTGTTTCTAGCATAATATCACTAGGAAATTTCCCACTTTCTAAGCCAGCTAAAGCTGTTACAATCTTCCAAACACTTCCCGGATCATAAGCATTTAGTGCTCTATTAAACAGAGGTTTTTCCGGCGAATTAAATAATTTATCATATTCTTCTTGAGGCTTAAAATCCCTTGAGAAGAAATTTAAATCAAAAGTAGGCTTACTTGCCATAGCTCTTATTGCACCATCTCTTGGATCCATAACTATAATCGCTCCAGCTTTTTTATTTTTAAGTACTTCTTCAGCAACTAATTGCAAGTTTATATCTATTGTCAATTCAATATCATTTCCTTTTATTGAGGGTTTTATACCCAATGATTTTTGAAATTCACCCACAGAATTTACCTCAATCATCTCTCCGCCCCATTCACCTCTTATGAAGTCTTCAAAAACATATTCAATTCCGGTTCTACCTATTAAGTCATTTAATTTATAACCCCTTTTAGATAAAAATTTATATTCTGAATCAGTCAATGGCTGCGTATAACCAATTACATGCGCAGCGACAGATTTATATGGATAATTTCTAATTAATCTAGTAGCTATTTCAAAACTAAATAAATTATCTTCATTTTCTTTAAATTTTATTAATTGATCCATACTTAAATCATCAATGATACTTACTGAAAGTTTTTTATTTTTTAAGCCATCAAAATACATTGTCTGAACTAAATTACTATCAACATTTAACAGACTAGAAAGACTTGATTTATGTTTTTCCCAATTACTTTCATTTACAGATTGAGGTTTTATTATTAAAGAATATTTAACTCTACTATCTGCAAGAACATAACCATTTTTATCAATTATTCTTCCACGTATTGGTTGAGAAGCAATGAGTCTAATCCGATTTTCATCAGACATTTTCTTAAAAGATTCATAATTTAAAAGTTGTAAAAAAATTAACCTTAATAAAATCAATAGAAACGAAATGGAAGAAAAAATCAGTAAAACTAAAGGTTGTCTCTTAAAAGAAATAAGTTTTTTATTAAGACTAGTTTTTATCAAAATTTACAATTTATCTAAATATTTTTTTTCTAATAAAGCAATGGTTTCACTGATTTCTTTGAGTCTAAAAATTAAATTTTTATAATCACTCTTTTCAGTTTCCATATCAGACTCAACATTTTTTACTTTATTTGAAATGAAATTTTCATTCATAAAAGCTATATTTTTAACTTTAAATTATTAACATTTTAACCCTAAATCAAAAATTTGTTATTGCAGAATAATATTAAGTTTAACACTGACCAATCTTAAAAAATTAATTTAATTGCTCTAAGTTTTGTTCGAAATAAGGATTACAACTATTTTTAGAGATACCTAAAGACCAGCCAATGAATGATGAAATAAATATTGTGATAATAAATGGCAAAATAGCTTGTTGAGTATTTTCGAGACTAAACCATTCCCTCCAACTATTAAAAAATTTTTCTCTTTGAAATTTTCTTTTTTCATTTTCTAATAATCTTGCTTTTTTAGCAAAAGATTTTGTAACCCACTTTTCGAAAGGAATCTTTTTGATAATCGCCATTTTTCTCTCCACTTCTAATAATTGTCCGGAACTAAGATAAGGATGAAATGTACTTATCAATTCAAGAGTTTTTAAAAACATCTCAACAGTTGCATCTTTGATTAGCTTTTGCTCATGACTTAAATCAGCCCACTCTATTTCTGGATAAAAACGGTTCCTGTTTGGTGAAATTTGATCCTCTGACATTTGACCAGGTTCTCTAATCCATCTATTAGTGTTTTCGTCAAATCTCCGCCAATATAAAAAAGGATTAATAAAAATTGTTTTACCAGATACCTTTACTACATCTTGTTGCAGATGATTAGTTATCTTTCTTTCAGAATTTTTCGATTTTATCAAAAGTCTAAATTAATAATCTAATTAAAGATTATCTTTAATTCACTATTTTTCCAGAAATATAAAAAACTATCCTGTTAATATTAAGTTATCGACAACTTCCAACGCTTCTTTAAATAATTACAGTATTCACAATTTAAAGAGGGTTTGGGGAAATTATCAGAACGTAATAAATTTACCGTATCAATTATCTTATTTTCTACCCATGAAGTAGAACAATCTAATTTAATTAGATGTACGTCAAAATTTAATTGGTTATTAAAAAACTCTTCATTTTTCTTGCCATTGAAATATAAAAGATAAGCTTCTTTAGCCACTTGAAAACCGTTTTTTTTAAACAACCACTGATACATTTCTAACTGTCTTTTATAAGCTTTTGCATATTCATATTTATTAAAAGTCTCAAACCAATCAAAATTATTTCTAGATGTTGCTTTTACATCAACGATAATAAGATGACCATTTTTTTTCTGCCAAACATCATCTACTGCTCCACCAAAATCATAGTTATGTTCAATTGACTTATATCTTATCCCTTGAAAATTACTCCTCCAACGTTCTAAATCTTTGTGTTTGAAAGGCACAGCATCAATTCCATATTCAATAAATAAAGGATGCGGCTCCTGAATTTTTCTATAATAATCAAATTCATTTTTACATAAATTATCTACAGCTATATTTAAGGTAAATGGTAATGATGGCGGTTTTATTTGATATTTTTTGTCCAGTACGCAACATCTTGGACAAGTAAGATATTTCTCGACTGTAGATCGACTTAATTTAATAATATCGGGCATTACGTTTTAAATCTCATTTAAAAATTTCTTGCTTAAATAAAAAATTTTAAATTTTTTAAAAATTTGAAGACTTACTCCCACTCAATAGTTCCAGGAGGTTTGCTTGTAATATCATAAACAACTCTGTTAACTGAACTTACTTCGTTTACTATTCTATTTGCAATCCTCTCCAAAATCTGAAAAGGAATTTTTGACCAATCAGCTGTCATACCATCTTCACTAGATACACAACGTAAAACTATTGGCCATGCATAAGTCCTTTTATCACCCATAACTCCTACTGTTTTTACAGGTAGCAATACTGCAAAAGCTTGCCAAATATCATTGTAAAGGCCTGCTTTTTTAATTTCATCTCTTACTATCCAGTCTGCATCTCTTAAACAATCAAGTTTTTCATTATTAACCTCTCCCAAAATTCTTATAGCTAATCCTGGTCCTGGGAATGGATGCCTTTTTATAATTTCATCCGGCAAACCTAAAGCAGCTCCCACTTTTCGGACTTCATCCTTAAAAAGTTTTCTTAATGGCTCAACTAATTTAAATTGTAAATCTTTTGGCAATCCACCCACATTATGATGACTTTTTATTTTTACAGCTATTCTTTCTCCTGTTTTGGGATCAATATTAGTCCCAGCACTTTCAATAACATCAGGATAAAGAGTTCCTTGGGCTAAATACTGAAAAGGTCCCAATCTTTTGCTCTCTTCCTCAAATACTCTAATAAATTCTTTACCTATAATTTTTCTTTTTTCTTCTGGATCAGTAATCCCTTTTAATTTGGCAATAAACCTTTCCCTTGCATTAATATATTCAACTTTTATCTGAAATTTCTTATCAAAAAATTTCATTAAAAATTCTGGTTCACCTTTTCTCATGAAACCTTGGTCTATAAACATGCATGTAAGCTGATTTCCAATAGCTTTATTGAGAAGAAAAGCAAGAGTTGAGGAGTCAACTCCTCCAGATAAGGCAAGCAAAACTTTTTTATTGCCAACTTGCTCTCTTATCCAGGGAATAGTTTCCTCTATATAGGTTTCGGTTGTCCAATCAGCTGCACAACAAGAAATTTTATAAACAAAATTTTTAATTAACGTCATCCCAAACTCTGAATGAATAACTTCAGGATGAAATTGCACGCCAAATAATTTCTTTACATCATTTGAAATTGCTGCATGGTGTGTGTTCTCGGTATGAGCAATATTATTAAATCCATCAGGCAAATAATTAATAGAATCACCATGACTCATCCACATAATAGATTTATCTTCTACATCAGCAAGGAGGTCTGATTCTTGGTCTATCTTTATTGGTGCTCTACCATATTCGGCTCTTTTAGTTGCTGAAATAACAGATCCTCCAAGTTCTTTAACCATTAATTGCATTCCATAGCATATGCCAAGAATAGGAATTCCTAAATTAAAAATTTTTTCATCACACTTAGGTGCATTTTGTTCATATACAGAATTTGGGCCTCCACTCAAAATAATCCCTTTAGGATTAATATTTTTGATTTCCTCAATTGAAATGTAATTACTTACTACAAGAGAAAAAACATTAGTTTCTCTAATTCTTCTTGCAATCAATTCAGAATATTGGGATCCGAAATCCAAAATTAATATTGAAGGATCTCGTTCTTTTTTTAAAATTATTTGACTCATGTATAAAAGTTAACTCAATTTTTTTACAAAAGCATAATGAATCAAAAAATTAATCTGATTGAAAATAAGAAATATAATTATTGCCATTAATTCCAGCCCACCTAATTTTTCTTTTTCTATCAAAAATAATTGATGCAATTTCCATATCGGTTTTTACATACCTATTTACATATTTAAAAGAACGCTTTTCGATCGTATTTGATAAATTCTTGAATAATTTATCAGCTAAAGATTTATTAAATCTTTCAAGAAGTAGTAATGCATTCTCAAGATTATCTAACTGAGATAATTCAACTATTATTTCATGTGGTAACTTTTCTTGAATCGCTAAATAAACAAGAATCTCAATTCTTGCATCAGCCAAATGATTATGTGTATGAAAAATTCCGCCTGCTAATTTAATTAATTTCCCGTGATAACCAAAAAGAATTACAGTTTTAACTTTTTTTATTGCTGCATCGACTAATAATGGCCCTATCCAATTTCCAATTTTGATAATTGGCAGATTAACATTATAAGTTTTGGCCAAATTTAACCCATTCTCACCAATAACAAATATAACTTCCCCTTTAAAATCATTTTGAATTAACTTTTCTAAATTATTCTTAGCTTCTTCTAATTGATCAGGTGAAGCACTCGAATAAGTCTCAGCAGAAGTGCCAATAATAGATAATCCATGAACAATACCAAATGACTTATTACTAGTTCTTTCTGCTAAAAAAGCCCCCTTTGGGAAAATAATTTCTAATTTCAAATTAAAGCCGGCAGGAATACTATCTAATAAATTTTCATATAAAACTTCTTTGGCAAAATTAGAAATGCATATCTCTGATGTATCTTCTTTTATGCCTACACCAGATCCTGCAATAATATTTATTTGACTTATCTGAATTGGATTATTAAAAGAAATTTTTTCTAAAGAGGCTATTGTCCAAATCTCTAAGTTTTGTGTAATGTCAAGATCTAAACCAGAGTTTGCAAAGGTAATTCCTAACGCATGCGAGTCATCTTTAAGTAAACCAACAGAATGAATCTCGATTTTTATTTCTTTTTTTTCATTAGGAATTTTTATTAGTTCATAATTCTTAAATGGTAACCCTACTAGTTTATTTAATGCTGACCTAGCAGCTCCAGCAACCCACAAAGGTAAAGAAAATCCTTTTTTCAAATCAAGTAATTGAAAAATATATAATGAGAACTAATCTAAGAATGACCTATTTAATAAAAAGTGGCCATACAACAAAAATTATCATTGATGATTCCTGGACCCACACCAGTTCCAGAAAAAGTTTTACAAGCATTAAGTAAGCATCCAATAGGCCATCGCAGTAAAGAATTTCAAGATCTCGTAGAGAGTACAACTGAAAATTTAAAGTGGCTTCATCAAACTCAAAATGATGTTCTAACAATCACTGGTAGTGGGACTGCCGCAATGGAGGCTGGAATAATAAATACCTTAAGTAGAGGAGATAAAGTAATTTGTGGAGAAAATGGTAAATTTGGCGAAAGATGGGTGAAAGTGGCTAAAGAATTTGGTCTGGAAGTAATAAAAATTGATTCCGAATGGGGAAATCCACTTGATCCAGAAGAATTCAAAAAGGTGCTAGAGGAAGATAAACAAAAAGAAATAAAAGCGGTTATTTTGACCCATTCTGAAACATCAACAGGTGTAATTAATGATTTAGAAACTATAAGTAGATATATTCGGGAACACAATACAGCATTATCTATAATTGACTGCGTTACAAGTCTTGGAGCATGCAATGTACCAGTAGATGAATGGCAATTAGATATTGTTGCCTCAGGATCACAAAAGGGATATATGATCCCTCCAGGCTTAAGTTTTATCTCAATTAGCCAAAAAGCGTGGGAAGCTACAGAGCGATCTAATATACCAAAATTTTATTTAAATTTACAATCCTATAGAAAGAGTCTTTTAAGTAATAGTAATCCATATACTCCAGCAGTTAATTTAGTTTTTGCATTAGATGAAGCTTTAAAAATGATGCGAGAAGAAGGCTTAGACAACATTTTCAGTAGGCATAGTAAACATAAATTAGCCATAAGCAATGCTGTAAAAGCTTTAAATTTAAAATTATTTGCTGATGAAAATTATTTAAGTCCTTCTATTACTGCAATAAAAACAGAAGAAATGGATGCTGAAGAATTTAGAAAGATAATAAAAAATAATTTTGATATTCTACTTGCTGGTGGTCAAGATCACCTGAAAGGGAAAATATTTAGAGTCGGTCACCTTGGATATGTAAATGATAGAGATATCATTACTGTGATTTCTGCTATCAGTAATGTACTTTTTGATTTAGGAAAAATAACTGCAAAAGAAGTAGGTGAAGCCCTAGTAGTGGCAACTAAATATCTTGAGAAAAACTGAGTTAAGTGCCTGGTTCTTCAACATTTCCACCTAATTCAACAATCTTTTTTCTAAGGATTATTGATTTTTTTTCATCTCCCTTGGTTTGAGCTATTGCAAGAGCAAACTCTAATTTTTCAAGCTGGTGGCCACACTCAACAAAAGATAACTTTTTCTTAATGCGACTTCCCTTAGATTTGAATAAAATTTGTGAAGACATAAAATTCATGCTTTACATATTATTATGCCAACAAAAGGGGGCATTACGGGAGGAAACTAAAAATATATTTTGACTATAAACCCAAGCAAAAAAAATATTTTCTAATATCATGACCAAAATATAGTTCTAATTTATGGCAAACATAAATCTTATCTATTATCTAATTGCAGGTAGCATTTTTGGAGCTATGGCTCTAAAAACAGGAATCCCTGCAGCTCCTCTCGCGGGGGCTTTAATAGGAGCGAGTATACTTAGCATCAGTGGTAAAGTCGATGTAGCACAGTGGCCAACTGGAACAAGAACAATATTAGAAATTGGAATTGGAACGGTCATTGGTACGTCGTTAACTAAAGACTCATTAGTTGATCTACAAAGTTTATGGAGACCCGCTATTTTAATAACTTTTACTTTAGTTATTACTGGTTTAGCAATTGGATTGTGGACAAGCAGATTACTTAAAATAGATGTAATAACGACAATTCTGGGTGCTGCACCAGGAGGTATTAGTGGTATGAGTCTTGTAGGCTCTGAATATGGCGTAGGAGCTGCTGTGGCAACTTTACATGCGGTAAGGCTTATTACCGTGCTTCTAATTCTTCCTTTAATTGTGAAATGCTTGAACTTATTTGGAGTAATAAAATCTTAATTATCTATAGACATATTTTGAATAAAAGATATTTTTAAATGGCAGGCAAAAGTTAAATGCAAAGATTTAAAAAAAAACTAATTTTTCTTACCTTTGGGATAATATCTTCTGTATCATTTCAAACGTCCAGAGTTAACGCCGGGTCCTTTGGTGCAGAAATTTACTGCACTATGAGAGATGGAGGTAATGATCATGAAAGTAGTTGGGAAGCAGCATATACATATATTAAAAAGCAAAAAGGAGGAATTTTTAAAATCTCACCTAAAAAAGCTGCAGCACAAATTACTGAAGCAGTTATAAGAAATAAAGAATCCTTCAGTTATTGCATTGAATATCTAAATAAACTTCATCCTAATAGAAAACTAATGAGGGATTTACAAAAAGAAGAAGAAGAAAAAATAAAAGAAGCTCAAGAAAAAGAACAAAATAAGAGAAGATTAGAAAAAGAACTAGAAGAAGTTAATGAAGATTTTTCAGATGAGACAATAGAAAGATATAGTTATTAATCAAAAAATTTTAGATATTGAATTTTACATATATTTAATTCTATTTTGTATCTATCAACACTAAATTTTTTTTTACAGACAAATTTCAGCTAAAAAGTAATAAATCAATATTGACTTTTGATATTTTCAAGCCATTATTTACTTAATTAAATAGTCTGAATGCATATCAATGATGCGGTCTTTTTAGAGGATTTATGTCCTAAGTTCAGATTAAGACAATGGCGAAAATCTATTCATAGATTCACAGGAAAAAGTTGTATATATTGCGGAAAACCATCAGAATCAATTGACCATGTATTACCACGTAGTCAAGGGGGCTTAAGTACAACAGAAAACTGTGTACCTGCATGCCTTTCCTGTAATGGGGATAAATCAGATGAAAATGCTTTCTATTGGTATAGAAGACAAAAATTTTATGATCCTCGAAGAGCAATGGCTATTAGAGCTTGGTTAGAAGGAGATTTAAGATTAGCTATAAGATTACTGCAATGGGCAAATCCTGATTTTAAAGTGAATAATAAAAATTACAATGAAGATAAATCAGGATATAAAGCAGCTTAACTACCAAACATTACATATTATTCTAGAGTTATAGCTTTCACATATATTTCCCAACTCTCTTGGCGATTCTGGGAATATTAAATTTATAGAAAATGAAATAAGAACAACAAATAATTTTTGATAGAATTTAAAATTAACAAAACCCCTTTCTTTTTCTATTAAAGGGGTATAACTTTTGCTAATGCAGAAAGTATTTGATTTTAATTCAGGTTTAACTGCTGTCTTCATTAATTAATTAATACATATGTACTACTTTATCGCCATATGAATAATTCCGCAAGTTCACTAAATAATAAAAATAAATTTTTAATCTTTGGATGTGGTTTTAGTGGTAGTTTCTTTGCAAAAACTGTGAGGCAATTAGGTTGTTCTGCTTTAACAAGTACACGATCTGAAAACAATGATCCGAATAGTTTCGTTTTTAACAGTGAAAATTTTATGATTCCGAATAAAAAAATTTTTGATGGAGTCACACATATTCTTAGTTGCATACCTCCAGATAAAAATGGAAATGATCCAGTATTACGAATTCTTAAAAGTAAACTAAAAAGTTTGTCCATTGAATGGGTTGGATATTTATCTACCACAGGAGTATATGGTGATACCCGAGGTGATTGGGTTTCTGAAATTGATCCACCTAACCCTTTTCAAAAAAGGAGTCATAAGAGATTAAATTGTGAAAAAGAATGGATTGAATCTGGTTTGCCAGTTCAAATTTTTAGATTACCCGGAATTTATGGACCTGGAAGATCTACTTTTGAAGCAATCAGAAATGAGAAACTTCGTGTTATCTCAAAAAAAAATCAGGTATTTTCAAGAATTCATGTTGCTGATATTACATCTGCAATTATCTATTTGTTGCAAAATAAAAATTCATTGAAGTTTCACAAGATAATTAATATTTCAGATGATGAACCTTGTTCTCAAATAGAAGTTATTCAATATTGCTACAATTTACTTGGTTTAAAAATGCCAAAGCCAATATTATTTGAGGATGCAAAAGAGGAATTATCCCCTATAGCACAATCTTTTTGGATGGAAAATAGAAGAGTTTCTAATAAACTTTTATGCGAAACACTTGGATATAAACTAATTTATAAAAACTATAAAGTAGGCTTAAAAAATTGCTATTTAAATATTTAAAAATAAATTTAGAAAGTTTTTATGAATTCTCAGAATACAAACAATAAATTTAAACTGGTTTTAAGCGTTGGAGATGAGTCTGGTATTGGACCTGAAATAATCTTAAAAGCTCTTTGTTCTGATGAGATACCAAAAAATATTGAATTTATAGTAGTTGGTTCAAAAAAAAATCTACAAAATACTTATAATCATCTTAGATCTCTAGGATTAAAAAAACTCGCGAATCCTAAAAATTTAACGATTTATGATCTTGAATTTAATTCAACCGAAAGTGGTTATAAATCAAGTTATGGCAATTCAAGTTTCCATTATTTAACAAAAGCAATTGAAATTGTAAAGCAATATCCAGATTCAGCACTTGTAACTGGACCAATTTGCAAGAAATCATGGTCACAGGCTGGTCATGATTTTGCTGGTCAAACTGAAGTGTTAGCAAAATTGTGTGGAGTAAAAAATGTTGGAATGTTATTCACAGCAAAATCGCCAATTACAGGCTGGAGATTTAATACTTTACTAACTACAACCCATATAGCCCTTTGTGAAGTTCCCAAGATATTAACTAAAGAATTAATCCATTCAAAATTAGATCTTTTTAAAGAGTTTTGTAGAACCTATATTGATACACCTACTTTAAAAGTTGCCGGATTAAACCCTCATGCAGGCGAAGAGGGGATTTTAGGTAATGAAGAAAAAGATTGGCTCAATGATGCATTAATTACTTGGAATGAAAAAAATAAAGATATTAAATTATTAGGCCCTTTATCACCAGATAGTTGCTGGAATTCTTCGGCAAAAGCTTGGAGAGAAAAAGATGCAGAAAAACATGATGGCATTCTTGCTATGTATCATGATCAAGGTTTAATACCGATGAAAGTTATAGCTCTTAATTACTCAGTTAATACCACAATTGGTTTACCTTTTATAAGAACATCTCCAGATCATGGAACGGGATTTGATATTGCTGGCAAAGGAATAGCTCAATCTCAAAGCATGATTGAAGCTATAAAAGCTGCCATAGAAATGACTAACAATTCAAGACTGCTTAACACGCATTAAAACTTGACCGAATTCAACTGGCGTTCCATTTTCAACGAGAATCTCCACTATTTCAGCGTTAAATTCAGATTCAATTTCGTTCATTAACTTCATAGCTTCTAAAATACAAATAGTTTGACCAACCTTAATATTGTTTCCTACTTCTACAAATGGATCCTCCCCAGGCGCTGAAGCTCTATAAAAGGTTCCAACCATAGGAGAAGTAATTTCAGTAAGATCTGAACGTCCAGGAGGGGCTATTTGAGGCGACTCAGACTCATTAGCAATTGAGACATTATCTTTGATAGATTTTCTATTCGCAATTGTTTGACTATCAAATGAATTATTAGAAACTAAATTATTAGTAACTTGGTTCTGATCAAATAAATTTCTTTTTATTTCGAGTTTAAAATCTTCCCCCTCTAACGAGAACTCCTGAATATCGCTTGTAGAGATTTTCTCTATTAAGCGATTTAAGTCTTCATGATCTAATTTCATAGCCATTAATTTTCACGTCCAAGGTAACTATCATTACGAGTATCAACTTTAATCATTTCTCCCACGGAAATAAATAAAGGGACCATAACTTGAGCACCTGTTTCTAGAATAGCTGGTTTCGTGCCCCCACTAGCAGTATCTCCTTTGACTCCTGGATCAGTCTCAGTAACTTTTAAAGTAATAGATATTGGAAGTTCCACTTCTAAAACCTTACCATTATGGAAAATTACATTAACCTCCATTCCTTCTTTCAAATACTTTGAGCCTTTACCTATTTGTTCAGAGGAAAGTCTTGTCTCTTCAAAACTTATCATATCCATAAAAACATAATCTCCCGACTCCACATAAGTATGTTGCAGGTTAGACTTCTCAAGGATAGCCTGCTGTACTGATTCTCCGGCTCGAAAGGTTTTTTCAACCACATTGCCGCTTTGAACTGATTTTAATTTTGTTCGCACGAAAGCAGAACCCTTACCAGGCTTGACATGTAGAAATTCTACAACACGCCAAACTTGTCCATCTAATTCGATGGTAGTACCTGTGCGAAAATCGTTACTGGAAATCATTCCTGTATTACATCCCCAAGGATCATAAACCTGCAAGAGCGCTATGCAAAAATTCTTATCAAATCAGAACAAACTTCTTTTAACTCTTTTAATAATAATTTTACAGGTTTTTTTCTTTAAACCGATTCAAGTACTAGCTGATTTACCTACTGGAAATGCAGTAAAAGACCCTAACGCAATACTCAGGAACGCGCTCCCTATCAAGCAAGTTGAGTTACAAGAGATTCAACACAAATTGGAAGAAACTAGTGATCTTGTAAGAGGAGGAAGATGGCCCGCTCTTACGAAAACTGTTACAAAATGTCAATCTTTACTTAAAAAATACCAAAGTCGAATTATCCAAGAATTACCAAACGATAAAAAGAAAATTGCTGAAAAAACATTTTTAGAGCTCAAAAAAAATTTTGATAGCCTTCAAGATTACGCTAAATCAAAGGATAAATATTCATTTATAGCAACCCGAAGAAATGCTTTAGATAAAATAGGTGGAATAGAAGAATATTTTCTACCTAATGAATTTCCATACTCTATTCCCCAAGAATTTGATAATTTACCAAGATTACTGGGCAGAGCAAAAGTCAATATAAAGACCTCCAAAGGAGATATGATAGCTGTTGTGGATGGATTCAACGCTCCACTTACTGCAGGAGCATTTATAGATTTATCTTCAAAAAACTTCTACAAAGATTTACCTATTAACAGAGCGGAAGAATTTTTTGTATTGCAAACAGGTGATCCAATTGGTGAAGCAATTGGTTATGTAGATCCCGAAACAAACGAAGAACGTCATGTTCCCCTAGAAATTAGAATTCCTGATGAAAAAGATACTTTTTATAATCAAACTTTTGAAGATTTAGGTCTTTACACAGAGACGCCAACATTACCTTTTGCAACACTTGGAACTCTAGGATGGTCCCATTCGAATACCGCAGTTGATGATGGCTCATCACAATTTTTCTTCTTTTTATATGAAGCAGAATTAAATCCAGCAGGTCGAAATTTAATTGATGGGAGAAATGCTGCCTTTGGTTATGTTGTAGATGGATTTGAGGTATTAGAGGAGCTTACTAAAGATGACACAATAATTTCAATTGATGTTTTAGACGGTATTGAAAATCTCAAATTAAATGCATAAAGAAACATTAGAAGATTTAGGGGAAAAAGAATTAATAAATAGGCTAGGAAAATTTATGCCTAAAAATCAAATTTTAGATGATTGCGCTTTAATCAAAACTAAAAATGAAAATTTACTAGTTAATACTGATTCTTTGGTAGAAAATGTT
Source organism: uncultured Prochlorococcus sp. (assembly GCA_902534675.1). GTDB lineage: Bacteria > Cyanobacteriota > Cyanobacteriia > PCC-6307 > Cyanobiaceae > Prochlorococcus_A. The sequence continues at coordinate 13,783 of CACAQQ010000002.1, read as the reverse complement.
CATTTCAATGACATTACTATTTGCCCTCAAGACCTTGGGTGGAAAGCAGTTGTTAGTAACATCTCTGACTTGTTATCCAGTGGAAGCAAGAAAACTATAGGTATTACTATAAGTCTAATCCTACCTGCTAGAACTGAGTGGATTTGGGTTGAAGAATTATACAAAGGAATTAATAAAGCGTTAAACGAATATGGCGGGCTAATTCTAGGAGGAGATTGCTCAAAGGGGAATGAAAAAATCATTTCAATAACAGCCTTTGGGATTCAAGGTGAACTTGAATTACGAAGAAACGCATGCAAACCAGGAGATATTATCCTAACTACAGGGATTCACGGCCTTAGCAAACTAGGATTTATGATAAAAAACAAAATAAATTTTGAAAATAATATTTCTCTTAATGAAAGATTGATCAGTAAATCTATTAAACATTTTTGTCGCCCTCAAGTTTACCCAAATTTTCTAAAAAATCTTCTTAAAACTAGATCTAATAAAGAGATAAAGAGAATAGGATGTACTGATAGTAGCGATGGTCTTTTTCAAGCCATACAAGATTTAGCAATAGCTAGCAATTGTAAAGCGATAATAAATTATGAAAAAATACCCAAAGATAAAAATTGGCCTAAAGGAGATAAATGGGATGAATATTATTTTTTTGGAGGTGAAGATTACGAATTAATTTTCTCATTACCCAAAAAATGGGCAAATAATTTATCCAAGCTCGATAAAAATATTTACCAGATTGGTTATTTTATTGATGGTGAACCATCAACAGAATTTAAAGATAAAAATAAAAATCAATTATTAAAAAACAAACCTTTCAGGCACTTTTAATTATTCCCAATTTTTAGCAACAATCTCTGCTAAATCTACAACCCTTTGGCTATACCCCCATTCGTTATCATACCAAGCAAGGACCTTAACAAGATTATCGCCAATACACATAGTGAGGTCGCTATCTACTATTGATGATTCATTGGTACCTGCATAGTCGCTAGACACTAAAGGTTCATCTCCATACTTAATAATACCTTTCATTGAGCCTAAAGATGCTTCTTTAAGAGCATTATTGACTTCTTCGGTTGTGACAGATTTAGAAGATTCAAAAACGAAATCAACTGCTGAAACATTAGGAGTTGGAACTCTCATTGCAATTCCTGTTAATTTGCCTTTCATTTCTGGGTATACCAGTGCTACTGCTTTTGCAGCACCTGTAGAAGTAGGAACTATGTTTGTAGCAGCGGCTCTAGCCCTTCGTAAATCTCTATGACTATTATCTAAAATTCTTTGATCCCCTGTATAACTGTGAATTGTAGTCATCAAACCTTTGTTAATCCCAAAAGTTTGGTCTAAAACTTTAACAACTGGAGCTAAACAGTTCGTAGTACAACTAGCATTACTCAAAATATCATAATCTTTGTGTTTATATGTATCAGCATTAACTCCAACTACATAAGTACCAACTCCATCGCCTTTACCAGGAGCAGTTAATATAACTTTCTTTGCTCCTACCTCTAAGTGCTTACTTGCACCTACGTCAGTATTAAAAACTCCTGTAGATTCAATCACCAAATCTACACCCCACTCTTTCCAGGGGAGATTAAGTGGGTTTCTATCAGAGAAACACTTAATTGTCTTGTTATTAATTACAAAAGTATCATCAGTATATTGAATATCGACACCATCAAGTTGACCAAGAACTGAATCGTACTTTAATAGATGAGCATTAGTCTTTGGATCTGAGGTAACGTTAATTCCAACTACTTCAATATTGGTGTAAGCCCCTCTACTAAGCCAACAACGCATAAAGTTTCGACCAATTCTGCCAAAACCGTTAATTGCAACACGCAAAGTCATAACTAATAATTTCTAATGATTAACCTAAGTTGCTGATCATACTGAATTTTGTGCAATAACGTAAGGTTTTTTTGATTTATTAAGCAAATAAGTCTAGTTTTGTATTAATTCAAGGAAAAAAAACTTTTTTTTTAAGAAAAAATAGCAAAATTTTACCTAGAAGTTATTTTGATTTAAGTAAACGATAAAAATTGGATAAAGAATTACTGTTGAGAAGTCATTTTCATTTTATTGGAATCGGAGGTATTGGAATGTCAGCATTAGCAATGGGTTTACTTAAAAAAGGTTGTTCAGTTTCAGGATCTGATTTAGTTAAAAACAATGAAACTAATAAATTAGAACAATTAGGTGCAGTAATCTTTACTTCTCAAGTTCAACAAAATATTGAATTTGTGATTTCAAAATTTCCCAACAAATTGATTAATTTTGTTGTAAGCTCAGCGATCAAACCAGAAAATGAAGAATTTTCTTACTGCAGAGATAAAAATTTATCAATAAAACATCGTTCAGAAATACTTTCAATGCTAATGCGCACTTACACTACATTGGCAGTAGCAGGAAGTCACGGAAAAACATCAACCAGTACATTTCTTTCTACATTACTTGAGTTATGTACCCATAATTCTTCTTCAATAACTGGAGGAATAATTCCTATCTACAACTCTAATTGTCATTTAGAAAATACACAATACTTAGTAGCTGAAGTTGATGAATCTGATGGGACAATTAATAAATATAAATCTGATATTGGAATAATTAATAACATTGATTTTGATCATTGCGATCACTTTTCAAATTTAAGTGAAGTAATATCTTCTTTTAAAAGTTTCGCTACAAACTCTAAAAAATTATTACTTAATTTTGATTGTGAAACGTCAAGAAATAATTTCTATTCAAAGAGTAATTGGTCAAACATTACAGCCAAAGACGTTGCTTATGCCATAATTCCGTCTCAAATCAATTCGACATACACTATAGGAAAATATTATGAAAATGGACATCTTATTAGTAGTTTAAATATTCCAATTCCAGGATTACATAATCTATCTAATATCACCGCAGCAATTGCGGCCTCAAGAATGATAGGTGTGGATTTTATAAAAATTAAGAAAAATATAAAATATCTTAAACTACCAAAAAAAAGATTTGAATTCAGAGGCCAAATAGAAGAAAGAAGCTTATATGATGATTATGCACATCACCCAAACGAAATAAAAGAGACGATTAAATTAGGAAGATTATTTATTAAGCAAAAACATAATAATGAATACCGCAAAAGTCGATTAATCGCAATATTTCAACCTCATAGATACTCTCGAGTAAAACAATTTACTAAAGAATTCGCTGAAGAATTATCAAAAGCAGATGTTATTTATGTAACCAGTATTTATGGAGCAGGAGAAGATAACGAAGATAAAATTACTTCAAAAATTATCACTGATTTGATTTATAAAAAAAATAAAAATGTTATTTACATAAATAATTATCATGAAATTACAAATAATTTTTACGAATTAACTCAAGAAGGAGATTTAATTTTGAATATGGGAGCTGGTGATTGTCATAATTTCTGGTCATTTTTAAATGGGAAAAACAATTAAAATAAAATTTCTAATTTATGAATAAAAAGATTTTTTCTGAAAACTTTAATTTAAGTAGTTATACAACTATAAAAGTGGGAGGAGTAGCTGAATTTTTTGCTGAGCCAAAAAGCATTGACGAATTTTCATATCTAATAAAATGGGCTAATTTAAACAATCAAAGATGCCAAATAATTGGCGCAGGTTCAAATCTTTTAATAAATAATATTTTCATAAAAGGTTTAGTTGTGTGTACAAAAAAGATGAAATCATTAACGATAGAGCCTTATTCAGGAATTGTTGAAGCTGAAGCAGGTGTAATGCTCCCAACATTATCTAATTCTCTTGCTAAAAATGGATTACAAGGAGGTGAATGGGCTGTTGGAATTCCAGGGACATTAGGAGGAGCAGTTTATATGAATGCTGGCACAGGTAATTTATCGCTAGCAAAAAACCTTATTTCCGTAAAAGTTATAAATAATAAAACTAATGAAAAACTTGAAATTGAAAAAAAAGATATCAATTTTGAATATAGATTTAGCTCTTTTCAAAGAAATGATTTAACAATTATTAGTGCAAGACTTCATTTTGAGCCTAATGGAAATCTCGAAAAATTAATTCAAGCAACCAAAAATAACCTTAAATTAAAAACAGAAACACAGCCATATAATCAACCAAGTTTTGGTAGTGTTTTTAAAAATCCTAGAAATAATTATGCAGCAAAATTAATTGATGATATGGGTTTAAAGGGATTTAAAATTGGCGGTGCAGAAATATCTAAAATGCATTCAAATTTTATAATTAACACTTCTTCAGCAAGTTCAAAAGATATTTATGAATTAATAACAGTAATTCAACAAAAAGTACTACAAAACAAAGGAATTTATTTGCAACCAGAAGTAAGAATGATTGGTTTTGACTATCCTAATTAAAGAAACTTTTTTTACAAAATGGCGGGTTTTGGACTTCCTAACTTTGGACAACTTACTGAGGCTTTTAAAAAAGCTAAACAAATTCAGCAAGATGCTCAAAAATTACAAGATGAACTTGAAAATATGGAGATTGAAGGAAAAAGTGATGATGAAATGGTAAAAGTCTGGATAAGTGGCAACCAACTTCCTTTAAAAGTAGAAGTGCAAGAAAATATTTTGAATTCAAATAAAGAAAAAATAGAGCACAACATTTTACAAGCCATGCAAAAAGCTCATGAATTATCCACTACAACTATGAAAGAAAGAATGAATGATTTGACCGGTGGATTAAATCTTAATCTTCCTGGTTTTGATAATAGTGACTCTTAAAAGATTCGATCATTTCTTTATAAAAAGAATATCTTTCGAAGGATTTATTTAAATTACAACCAGCATCGTTTAAATGTAAGCAGTTACGAAATTTACACCTAATTCCTTCATCGATTACTTGTTTATATATTTCAGAATAAAGATTTGGTAATAACTTAATATCAATCTCTAAAGGCTGCATATTAAAACCAGGTGTGTCCACAATGTAACTTTGATTTGATAAAGAAAATAATTCAACATTTCGAGTAGTATTTTTTCCCCTCTTAATTTTATGGGAAACTGACGCAGTACGATTTTGAAGCCCTGGAATTATCATGTTAAGCAAAGTAGTTTTACCAACACCAGATGGACCCATAAAAATCGAACACTCTTTTTGCTTTAACTCAGCTAAAAAATATTTAAAATAATCAGATTTCTGTAAATTTAAAGTAATTGCTTGGTAACCCCATTTCTGAAATTTATCAATTAAAAACAATCTTTTTTTGTTTGATATTAAATCACACTTTGTCAAAACTAAAGAAACCTCAACTCCAATAGATTCTGCTGATATCAAAAACCTATTAAGTTGTGATAAATTCAATTCTGGCTCTTCAACGGAAAAAATAATAAATATATTAGATATATTCGCAACTGATGGTCTAGTTAATAAATTTTTTCTTTTTTTTAAACTTGTTATTATTGCACGTTTACTTTTTAAATCAAGATTATCAATTACTACTTCATCTCCAACATAAATTAATTGATCTTTGAAATTTATAGACTTCCTAACCTTACATAAAAAGGGCTCACTATTTCCAAAGTTTTCTTGATTTTTGAAGTCAACTAAAAAAAAATCATTAAATTTTTTCGTAACAATGCCTAAATGTTTAGTATTAGTTTTCATTCAATATTTTTATTTTTATAAATTTTTCATTTTCTTTAATTTGTTTAAACAAACATCCCATTTCTTTTAGATTATTTAATACCATTTCTTGTGGTTCGCCTTTATCTAGATCAACTATAAGATTTTCGTTTTTGGATAACTTTTCTAAAGCCAATTTAATTTTGACAACATTTAAAGGACATGGAACAGATTTGAGATCCAAATACTTTAATGAAGTCATTAGGATTCTTTACCAAATAATTTACTAAATAGTCCACTACTAGAATTGATGTTTTTATCTGAATATTGAGAAGCTAAACTCTCTAAAAGCTTCTGTTCTTCGTCGGTTATTCGAGTTGGCAATTTTACCTTTACTAAGACTTCATGATTTCCTCTAGCCACTGGGTTACCAAGTCTAGGGACACCTTTATTTTCAAGTGAAAGAGTTGTATTTGGTTGCGTACCACTTGGAATTTTTAAATTAACATTTCCATCAACTGTAATAATTTCAACAGTGTCGCCTAAAATAGCTTGTAAATAACTCACCGTTATTTCTGAGTAAATAGTCACACCATCTCTTTTAAGTTTTGGATCATTCTTAACCTTTATAAAAACGTAAAGATCTCCAGGTGGGCCACCTCTTAATCCAACATTTCCCTCTCCAGAGACTCTTAATTTAGTACCAGTATCAACTCCTGCAGGAATATTAATTCTTAACTTTTTTCTGACTTGCTTTACTCCATTACCACCGCAACTTGCACAAGGATCTGCAATTATTTGACCACTTCCATTACAAGAAGGACATTCAGCTACTTGTGTGAAGTTACCAAAAGGTGTTCTTGTAGCTCTTCTAACTTGTCCACTTCCTCCGCATGTAGAACAAGTTTTTGGTCCAGTTCCTGGTTTAGCACCTGTTCCCTTACAGACTTCACATGTCTCAAGATGAGGAATTTTTATTTCTCTTTGTTGGCCAAATATTGCATCTTTAAAGTCAATATTAAGGTCATACCTTAAATCATCTCCTTGTTGAGGGCCTCTTCTTTGAGTTCTTCCTCCCTGTGGGTTTTGGCCTCCAAAACCATTAAAGAAGGTTTCAAATAAATCTGCAAAGCCACCCATGTCGCCCATGTCAGGCATTCCAGCCGCTCCACCAAGACCAGCCTCACCAAACTGATCATATCTAGCTCTAGTTTCAGGATCGGCTAATGCTTCGTAAGCTTTTCCAATTTCTTTAAATTTATCTTCAGCACCAGGTTCTTTATTAACATCAGGATGATATTGTCTTGCTAGTTTTCTATAAGCCCTTTTTAAGGTATCCGCATCAGCATCTTTTGAAACTCCAAGTATTTGGTAAAAATCAGCCATTAGATAATGATCAAGTAAGAATTTGGAATTTATACATCTTCAGAAGTATTTTCCTCTGAATTAATATCCCCTTCAACTGTATCCTTTTCTTCTTCCTCTTGTGAATTTTGTTTTCCAGGTCCCATAGAAACTTTAACTAAAGCATGCCTTAAAACCTTACCCTCTAGATGATAACCTCGCTGCAATTCTTCTACAATAAAATCTTCCTTAAACTCTTCACTAGGCTCTCTTAATACAGCTTCATGTAAATTTGGATCAAATTGCTGACCAACAACTCTCATAGGAGCAACTCCTTGTTGTTTTAGAACTTCTACCAATTGTTTATACAACCCTTGATAACTTCTATGCAGGGCTTGAGCCTCTTCACTTTCTGGTTTAAGTTGTTGTCTTGCTCTCTCAAAATTATCAACAATTGGAAGAATTGCAGTTAAAGACTTAGAAACAAGTTGTATTTTTAAATCATCTTGATCTCTAGACTGCCTTTTCCTAAAATTATCAAAATCTGCTGAAATTCTTACATATTGATTTTTTAATGTTTCATGTTCCTTTTCTAGCTGTTCTAACCTTGCATCATTATTGGAAATAGTATTTTTTAATTCTTCAGTATTTATTTCTTCCGCTTTTTGAGAAGATAAATCATCATTTTCATTTATTTGATCTTCCGATGATGAAGTATCCTCAGGAATATTTTCCTGGCTAGAAACATCATTTTCTTTATGATCAACATTATCTGATTGATTTTCAATCATTTTTTTAAAAATTTAATAAGACTATTCTCCATTAAATTGATGCACAAAACAAGTTGCGGAAGGCCGCACAAATCTTTACTCAGGAACAAACCTCAATGCTAGACCGTTATTACAGTATCTTTTGCCTGTAGGAAGTGGCCCATCATTAAAAACATGACCTTGATGCCCTCCGCATCTAGAACAATGATATTCAGTTCTTGGAACAATTAACTTGAAATCAACCTTTGTTTCAACTGATCCTTGAATAGAATCCCAAAAGCTTGGCCATCCTGTGCCACTATCAAATTTTGCATCTGAGAGGAAAAGCGGCTGATCACATCCTGCGCAATGAAAAACTCCCTTTCTTTTCTCATTATTTAAATCACTACTGAAAGCTCTTTCGGTGCCTTCTTCCCTCAAAATATAATAAGATTCTGGACTAAGTCTAGATTTCCATTCTTCTTTTGATAAATTCCACTCTTCTTTAGACCCGAGTGAAGAAGCTGATACTTGCATAGGCTTAAAGATTAGTTTTAAGATTGACATAAAAGGGATTAAAATAAACGTTCTTCTTGGTAAAAATTGATTCATATATTTAAATCACATAAAGAGTAATGAGTTCTGTGCAAACCAATTCTATTAAAAATATTCATAAATTAAGTATTGCTCCAATGATGGATTGTACAGATAAACATTTCAGAATGATAATGAGAAAAATAAGTTCTAAAGCTTTACTATATACGGAAATGATTGTGGCCCAAAGTTTAGTTTATACGGATAAAAAAGAAAATTTTCTTGATTTTAATTGTGAAGAACACCCAATATCGATTCAGTTTGGAGGGGACGACCCTAAAGTCCTTAAAGAGGTAGCCCGAATGGCGCAGGATTGGGGTTATGACGAAATAAACTTTAATGTTGGTTGTCCGAGTCCAAGGGTCTGTTCTGGAAATTTTGGTGCTTCACTTATGAAAGAACCGAAAAAAGTAGCAAAATGTATAGAATCCTTAAAAAATAACTGCAACTTACCGGTTACAATTAAACACAGAATCGGTATAGACAACGATGATAGTTTTGTTAACTTGAATAATTTCGTAAAAATTATCGCAAATGCTGGTGCAGACAGATTTACAGTTCATGCAAGAAAAGCCATATTAAAAGGCCTAAATCCAAAACAAAACAGGACCATACCTCCACTAAATTACGATATAGTAAAAAAATTAAAGAAATCAAATCCAGAATTACTAATAGAAATCAATGGTGGTTTAACAAATATCGATGAATCATTAAAAGCTTTAAATGATTTTGATGGAGTCATGATTGGACGATCAGTATATAAACATCCCTTACGATGGTCTGAAATTGATCAAAAAATTTATGGAGTTAGTACAAAAACTAAATCTGCTTCAGATATCATATTCTCCTTAATTCCATACTTAGAAGCTCATTTAAGTAGTGGGGGGAAATCTTGGGATATCTGTAAACACCTTATAAATTTAGTTGAAGGTATACCAAAAGCGAAAATTTGGAGAAACCAAATTTCCAATAAATCTATCAAGAAAGAATTAAATATTGAATATCTATTTAAATTAACAACAACCCTTAAAGAAATGGGTTTCTAATCTGTTTCGTTTGAAGCATTGCTCTCATTGGACATTCCCCTTTTCCTCCTGCTCCTACCACTTTCATATTCAGAGTTTTCAGAAGAATTTCCATAACTTCTGTCTTCCCAACCTTCTGCTCCAGAAGATTTATTAGTGTAAGAGCTATTAGATTCTGAATTACCACCGCCGTAACCGCCACCGCCGTAACCGCCACCGCCATAGCCGCCTCTTCCGCCTCTACGAGATCCACCAGAACCTCTTGGTTCGGCTTTATTAATTCTTAATGGTCTACCCATCAGTTCCGCACCTTGTAAACCATCAATAGCTGTTGATTCAATTGCCTCATCAGCCATTTCAATAAATGCGAATCCTCTTTTCCTCCCAGTATCTCTCTCCAAAGGAAGAGAACAATTTAAAACTTCACCAAAAGGGGCAAACAACTGTATAACGTCTTCACGCTCTGCACGGAACGGCAAATTGCCAACAAAAATACTCACTTTAAACTCAACAAAGAAAAATTTACCTTATAAGAAAACTACTAATAAGTAATTCCATAATATTACATTAATATTCTACTTCAAAGGATACCCATGTTGTAGGAAAATAATTGAGATTCAAAGTAACAATTTTTTTTGCCAATTATTTACCTCATTTTCTACCTGAACAAAACCTGTACCACCCTCACTATTTCTTGATTTAACGACATTAAGAGGTTTTAGATCAGCAAAAACATCCTCATCAAATTCGGGATGAAACTTTTTAAATTCATCTATTTTGAGATTTTTAAATAACATTTTTCTCTCGAGGCAATATTTAACAATTTCTCCAACAACTTGATAGGCAGTCCTAAAAGGAACATCTTTAGCAACTAAGTAATCTGCCAAATCAGTAGCATTAGAAAAGTCATTTTCTACAGAATCAGATAAATTTTTAATATTAAATTCAATGCCCTCATTAATTAAAATAGTCATTGCTTTCATACAAGCAGATATTGTTTCTGCAGTATCAAATATTGGCTCTTTATCCTCTTGAAAATCCTTATTGTATGCAAGTGGTACCCCTTTGACCATAGTTAACAATGCCTGAAGATGTCCATACACTCTTCCCGTCTTACCTCTAATCAATTCTGGTACGTCAGGATTTTTTTTCTGCGGCATTAAGCTACTTCCTGTGGCACATTTATCTGTTAATTTTGCAAAAGAAAATTCATCAGTTACCCATAAAATTATTTCCTCTGAAATTTTACTTAAATGAGACATTGACAATGCAGAAGCAGAAACAAACTCTATACAAAAATCTCTATCACTAACTGCATCAATACTATTTTTATAAATATTGTCAAAACCCAATTCTGCAGCTGTGAAGTGCCTATCTATTTTTATTTTTGTTCCTGCTAAAGCTGCAGCTCCTAAAGGAGAAATATTTACTCTTGCGCGTACTTCTTTAAACCTTTCACGGTCTCTTTGGAGCATTTCTATATAAGCTAATAAATGATGAGCCAAAGATAACGGTTGAGCTCTTTGCATATGGGTATATCCTGGAATTAAGGTATAAATATTTGATTTAGCAATATTTAAAAAGGATTTTTGCAAATCGGTTATTAAAATTTCAATATTGTCAATCTCTTTTCTTAGCCACAATCTTATATCTGTACCAACTTGATCATTTCTACTTCTACCGGTATGTAATTTTTTTCCAGTTTCACCAATTAAATTTATCAATTTTTCTTCAATACAATAGTGAATATCTTCAGAAGGAGGACTAGGAATGAATTTACCCTCCAAATACTCTACTTTTATTCTTTCTAGACCATCAATAATTTTCAAAGCTTCAGCAGAGGATAAAACTTTTGTTTTACCAAGCATTTTTGCATGGGCAATCGAACAATCTAAATCTTCTAGAATAAGCTTTCTATCAAAACCAATTGAAGCATTAAACTTTTCAATAAAAGGATTAAGTGAATTATCAAACCTATTACTCCAAACTTTTGCCATCTCAATAAGTAACTTTAGGTATCTCTAATAAAGCATTTTTTTATAAAGGTGACAAAAATATCTATTTCAATTGAAAAATAACCATAGACGCATCATCTTCAAGATGCCTATTTTGACCTGTAAAGTCATCTAATTTTTTGAATATTTTATTTAAGATTTCTTGTGAAGTATGGGATTGCTTGCATAACTTTGTGAGGGTTTTAATTAACCTTTCCTCATCAAATCTTTCGCCTAAAGAGTTCGAAGCATCAATTACTCCATCAGTGTAATAAAGAACTAAATCATTTTCATGAAGCTTGATTTCACAACATTGATATTCAGCATCTTTTTGTAGTCCAAGTACAAATCCTTCTGCATCTAATTTTATAATTTTCTGATCTGAACTTTTCCAAAGCAAAGGGGGATTATGAGCTGCATTAGCGAATCTCAATTTTCCGGATCTAGGATCATAATCTGAATAGAATAGTGTCACAAATCTATGAGATTGATCTAAATCATTTAATGCCAATTGATTTAAATCATGCAAAATTCTATCAGGAGGCAACCCTGTAAGAACTTCTGCACGTAACATGCCTCTAAGCATAGTCATTAAAAGACCTGCTGGAATACCTTTACCCATTACATCACCTATTACCAAGGCCCATCTTGCTTTTTCCTTTCTTTTTTCAGAGATATTAGTTTTTAAGCACATAAAATCATAGTAATCTCCTCCCAACTGGAGAGCTGGTCTACAATGTGCAGCTAGGTCTACGCCATAAATTATTGGACAATAATCCGGGAGTAATTGAGATTGAATTTCAGCGCCTATAGAAATTTCTCTATCTACATTCTCATGCTTTTTCTTTGTTTTTATTAAGTAGTAATTTTCTAAGCCAACAGCTAGACAATTTTCAATAAAATTAAAATTACTATCTTCAATGATCGACTGACTAGATATGTCTTTGCTAAAAATGTAAATAAATCCTCTACATTTACCTCTTGATAATATTTTTTTTGTTTCAATTTTATATTCTTTGAAATAATTTTTTAAAGCATTTTCAAAAGTTAGAATTTCTTTAATTTTAAAATTTTTAGAAAAATAAAATTTATTAAAAAAACGCTTAATTTCTTCTTGAATTATTAAACATTCATTGTTAGCTGAAATTTTTGTATTTTCTTTCCATATCTCTCCCTCGTAATTTAAAGGAATAATTAAAATTATTTTTTCATTAAAAATATGTTTTAAAATTAAGCATATGTAATCAAGTAATTTATTTACATTAGAAAAAGATTTTAAATAGTATCCTAGTGAAGAAGCAATTTCAGCAAATTTATATTTATTTTTTAAAGATACTTTAGATTCATTTTCTAAAAAATTTTGAATAAATTTGTTTGAAAATAATTTTTGTTTATTTGTCACAACAAATCTAATAGATAAATATGTTTTAACATTATATTTTAATTTTAAAATATTTAATTAAATATTTATTTATCTGCAAGCAAAGCCTCCACAAATTCAAAACTATTAAATGGTCTCAAATCTTTTATACCTTCTCCAGCGCCGATAAACCTTATAGGCAAATTTACTTCTTCAGATACAGCTAAAGAGACTCCTCCCCTAGAAGTACCATCCAATTTAGTAATAATTGCTCCACTTAAATTTGCTGATTTAGCAAAACTTTTTGCTTGCTTTAAGCCATTTTGACCCTGACTTGCATCTAAAACTAATAATGATTCAACAATTGCATCTGGGACTTTTTTGTCAATAATTTTTTTTATTTTTGCTAATTCATCCATTAAATTATTTTTTGTTTGCAATCTCCCAGCTGTATCAACTAGTAATAAATCGACATCTCTTTTTTTTGCAGAATTAATTGCATCAAAAACTACAGCAGCTGGATCAGCATTTTTTGATTGATTAGATATAACGTCAACATTACTTCTCTCACCCCATACTTTAAGTTGTTCTACTGCCGCAGCTCTAAAAGTATCAGCAGCAGCTATCAAGGTTTTATAATTACTTCTTGATGACAAATAAGCTAATTTTCCTAATGTAGTAGTCTTACCAACACCATTAACTCCTACTAATAACCAAACATTCAACTTACCCTTCTGGGGAACTAGAAGATCAATACCCGAATTTTTTATTGGTTTATCGATAATAATTTTTAATTCCTTCTTCAAAAATTTTATTCCTGCTTCTCCACCCACCACTTCCTCATTTAATTTTGTTCTAAGAGAGCTAATTATTTTATCAGTTGAATCAATACCGACATCAGCCCTTATTAACAAAGTCTCTAAATCATCGAGAGATTCAGGCGTAAGAGGATCGTCTCCCAATTTGTCCAATAATTCAGTGACAAATCCCTTTCGAGTTTCTTCTAATCCTCTCCTTAATTTAGTTAACCAATCAATTTCATCTATCGATATTTGATTTATTTTTTTTCCTTGAGCAGCTAATACCATCGCTGACCAAGTGAAATTATCATCAAATTCTCCTAATTCAGATTCATCAATAA
>CACAQQ010000001.1 GCA_902534675.1 uncultured Prochlorococcus sp. | reverse complement strand
ATCGCTTTATTACCGAAAGATCCAAGAGATGAGAGAAGTGTAATGTTAGAAATCAGAGCTGGCGCTGGAGGAAACGAGGCTTGTATATGGGCGGGTGATTTAGCAAGAATGTATGAAAGATATGGACAAAAAATTGGATGGTCTGTAAAACCTGTTAGTGCTTCCGAGTCAGATATGGGAGGATTTAAGGAGTTAGTTATCTCAGTTAAGGGAGATTCTGTATATAGTCAACTTAAATTTGAGGCTGGTGTACATAGAGTCCAAAGAGTTCCAGCTACTGAATCTCAAGGTAGAGTTCACACCTCTACTGCTACAGTCGCCGTCATGCCTGAGGCTGATCCTGTTGAGGTCAAGATTGATCCAACTGATCTAGAGGTTGGTACAGCAAGATCAGGAGGTGCAGGGGGACAAAATGTTAATAAGGTAGAGACAGCTATTGATCTTCTCCACAAGCCTACAGGAATAAGAGTTTTTTGTACTCAAGAGAGATCACAGTTACAAAATCGAGAACGAGCAATGGAAATTTTAAGAGCTAAATTATATGAGATTCAATTAAAAGAAGCTAATGCAAAAGAGAGATCACAAAGGCTTTCACAGGTTGGAACAGGTGATAGGAGTGAAAAAATTAGAACTTATAATTTTAAAGACAATAGGACAACTGATCATAGATTAGGTTCCAATTTTTCACTAGAGCCAATTCTTGCTGGTCAATTGGATGAAGTGATTGATGCATGCATAGCACAAGAACAAAAAAAAATGATGGAAGATTTTAATGACGGAGTTAATTAAGATTTTATTTTTATTAGATTGCAATTCCTATTACGTATTTACTCCATTCTTTATGTCTGCCAGAGTCAATTTGTCTTGTGGCCTCAAAATTAAGATTACTAAGTGGACGATAAGGCTTGCGTTTTAAAGGCATATTTGCCTCTTCTGGGGTTCGGTTACCTTTTTGTACATTACATCTGAGACATGCTGTAGTAACATTTTCCCAGTTATCTGTCCCCCCCCTGCTTCTCGGTAAAACATGATCTATTGATAGGTCACTACCCTTATAGTTACAGTATTGGCAAGAATTATTATCTCTCAGAAGAATATTTTTTCTTGTTAAGGAAACCTCTCTAAAAGGCACTTTAACGTAGTATCGAAGTCTTATAACTGTAGGTAAATTTCTACCGCAATGTATTGAATATGATTTATCTTCCTCTAAGCTTTCTGCTTTACCTTTAATCATCAAAATGACAGCTCTTCGCCAAGAAGTGATGTTTAAAGGTTCATAAGATGCATTTAAAACTAGAGTCTGGCCCATGCCAAAATACAATTTACATGTCATGCTAACTGTATATTTCAATAAGCGCATATAATTGTGCAAAGTTAATGCAAATTCGGCAAAAAAATCAGGAATTTAATTTTGATAAATATTCATCTTTTGAAAAAAGTATAGATCCAAAACAAAGAGCATGGATTGAAGTGAAAGGTAAAGCATTAGAAACAAATGTAAGGCAGTTAAAATCACAGTTAAGTAAAAATTGTCAATTTATGGCAGTTGTTAAAGCTGATGGATATGGACATGATGCAAAAGTAGTATCTGATTACGCTATCAAAGGTGGAGCTTCTCAATTAGGAGTCGCAACTTTAAAAGAAGGGATTAAGCTTCGTTCTTCAGGAGTTAAAAAACCAATCCTAATTCTTGGTAATCTTTACACGAAGAGGGATTTGATAATATCTTTTAAAAATGATCTTATGCCAACTATCAGCAGTATAAGAGAGTGTTTAATTTGTAATAATATTGGCAAACACTTTGGGTTGAAATTTTCTTTACATCTTAAAGTTGATACTGGAATGTCAAGATTAGGATTTGAATCTGATGAATTTGTTCAGCAATTTGAAAAAATAAAATCTTTTGAAAACATTTCAATAGATGGAATATATAGTCATTTATCATCTGCAGATGAAGATAACTCATTAGATCCTAAAAGTATTACTCAACTACAAAGACACAAATTTCAGGAAATATTAGAACAAATTAACGTTGATAGAAACCATAATATCAAGACGCATTTGGCGAATTCTGCAGGGATGCTTATTAATAAAGATTTTCATTTTCATATGGTTCGTGTTGGGCTTTCTATGTATGGGTATAGTCCTCTATCAAAAATAGATAAAAATTTATCTCTTAAACCTGCCTTATTTTTGAAGGTCAAAGTAGCTTTTATAAGAATTATTGATAAAGGGGTAAGTGTAAGTTATGGAGGAAAATTTGTAAGTACTAGGAAAACTAAGTTAGCTGTATTAAGTATTGGTTATGCAGATGGAGTACCAAGAAATCTTTCAGGAAAGATTAACGTTATTCATAATAATAATTTTTATCCGCAAGTTGGATCTATAACTATGGATCAAATGATGGTGGACATAACAGATTCGAATGAAATTAAAGTTGGTAGTACTATGGTATTACTGGGATCTGATGGAAATAAAACAATTTCTCCTCTTGATTGGGCAAGAGAATCTAATACTATTCCTTGGGAAATTCTTTGTTCTTTTAAAAATAGATTACCGAAAGTTCATGTAGATTAGACATTTCGAATAAATAAAAAATTTTGAATGTTTGCATAAAAATTGATAATGTATAAGAACTGGAGAGGTGGCTGAGTGGTTGAAAGCGGCTCCCTGCTAAGGAGTTACAGGAGGTAACTTTTGTCGAGGGTTCGAATCCCTCCCTCTCCGTAATTAATAGGATTCAGGACTGTTTATAACCTTTCAAAATGACTGATATGAATACCAAGTAGAGAAAACTAGCAGTCAGGAGTATTCATACACTATCACGAAGTTTTAGTTTGTCAGGGGATAATTGAGGGGATAATTTTCTTTAATTGCAACTAATTATCTCTTTAAAACAAGTCATACCAATTCATTTGAAGTCAGGAAGAATATCTCCCTCTCCGTGATTATTGGTTCGCGGAAGTTTATAAGAGTTTGCTGAGGTTTCAGATCTACTGATACGAATAAAGATAACAGAATATGAGGTTATTACAGGTTCGCAAAAGTTCAATATTACGTCAACCAAATGGTGGGTAAATTGGTGGGTAAATTAACTCATTTTGTTGTCATGTTAGTTCGTATTAGTTCATCCAGGTTCTCTAGCGTTCTCTTTCTAGTTACTCCCTTTCAGTAATTAATTCAAAAATTTCTTTTAAGTTTATTTTTTTAATATAGGGTAAGATTAATAGACTTTAGGTCATAAATAGAATTTAAAATTAAGTCTGCACCAGCATCCTCGAGATTTTTTTCGTATGAATTACGTTGATTTAATCGAGACTTTGAATGTAAATGAGGCGGAGCTATTCCAATACTGATGAATTTCTGAGATGGTATTTCTTTTTTGGCGTTCATAACTGTATTTATATCTGCAATAGTATCTCCTACATATCCAATGGGAATATTTGATGTGCCAAGTTTACTTCCAATAAGTTTTTTAGATAATTCAATCAAGCCTCTGGGATCAGGCTTGTCCGGGGCATCTCCCATAGATATTAATGGAGGTGATTTCAGACCAAGTCTTTTTTCTAAAACAAATTTTGCAGAGGCAGATTCTGCACCACTAACAAAACCCCAAATTATTCCAATGCTTTCTAAAAAATCAAAAAATTTTTTATCAACTAATAACTCCTCATTTGTTATGAAACCAGACCAATATTTGCTATCTTCATTTGGATCTCCTCCAAAGTAAAGTTCTTCAAAACATTTAACTATTTCCTCTCGATGAGGTATTTCAATATTTAAGTTTCTTTTTTTTTTAAATCTTTTTATAAATTCTAAACTTAAATCCCAGTCATTATTCCAGATCCCTTCATTTTTGGCATTATCAATATCCATATAACTTGGCTCCCATCCAGAAAATTTATAGACTGTTTTTTTTAATGAAAGTCTGTAACTATGCTCAACGCTTCGTATTACACCATCTATGTCGAATAAAATTAAACCAATATTTTTCAATGAACTTTTGAAACCTTATATAGAAGATTAGTATTATTATAAAAAAAAAAGCAAAGAAAAAATTCTTTGGATAATTTATTTGTTATATAAACTTAATTTTGTAAATATCCTCTTGGAGTAAGAAAGATTTCATCTATTAATGTTGTTTGAGAATTGCCAATAATTATTATTGATAACATATCTATTTCTTCAAAAGGGATAGTGTTTAAAGTGAAAAACTTTTTTGATTGATTTTCTCTACCTACTTGTCTAGCTATTAAAACGGGAGTATTAGCTAGCCTAGATTTTAAACATTGATCAATTACACTTTTTAGCTGCCAATTTCTTTCCATTGATTGTGGATTAAATAAAGCTATAACAAAATCACCTAGAAGAGCTCCTTCAATCCTTCTTTCTATTAAAGACCATGGAGTTAACTTATCACTTAAGCTTATTGAACAAAAATCATTCATTAGTGGTGCTCCACTAAGCGCAGCAGCTAATTGAACACTACTTATACCAGGATGAACTTCGAAGGAAGGTCTATATTCTTTTTTGATTTTTTGAAGTAATTCCAGAAGTAAACCCGCCATTCCATAGAATCCAGATTCACCTGACGAAATTAAAGCTACTTTTATTCCTTCTTCGGCTAGTTGAATAGCTTTAATGCATCTCTCCTTTTCCTGAGTAAGTTTACTTTCAATTAATACTTGGTCACTCCTTTTTAAGGGTTTAATCAAATCTAAATACATCTTATATCCAATCCAAACAGTGCATTTTGAAAGTGCTTTTTTTGCATTACTGGTTAGGAAGGAGATATCACCAGGCCCACTTCCAATGATGTGTATTTCGCCATGAGTTGGATTATATTGATGTTTTGATTCTGCTACAGCGATAGTTGCTGCCCCAGATTGATTTTTAAAAATCCTTTTTTCTTCTAACAATTTTGATTCTTTACCTGCTGCGAGTAAGCAAGAAGCTTCCGCTACAGAAGGCGTGCCAATTTCTTTTTCTACAACATTTGAAGGATTTGGAACAATTATTGTTGAAAGATCTTCTTTACTAAAAAACTTTATAGGCAAGTTTTTTTCTTCAGCAAGTTCTAAAATTCCTTTCTCATCTTTTTTAATATCAACCGTTGCAAGTCCCGCAATTGAATGCTGTGATAAATTTCTTGACTCCAATAAATTATTCAAAGAATTTGCTATTAATTCTTTGCTTGTATTTCTTTCACATCCAATGCCAACCCATAATACGGGTGGATGCCAAGTTGTTTCATGATTTTTGAATATACTCACATGAAATGTTGAATCTGGTTTTTCAAGTTCTTTTTCATTAACTTGATTAATAATCTCCCCTGATTCTGAAGTTTTCCATAAGCTATTACCAAATAATTGTTTGCAAAATATTTTTTCGTTCTTAGCTTGTTTAATTACTAGTTTTGACCAATCCTCTATGTTGCCAGATCTTTCCCAACCCCATTGATTCCCAAATGCATCAAGCTTTAAGAAGCTTTGGTTATTGGAATTATTAGTTTCTATTATTTCGCCACCAAGTAAATTAGCAATTTGACATGCAATATTTTGCGTATTTGACTGATGTAAGCCAATCAAAGGAACTATCCTAGTACATTTGTTATCTATAACTATTACACCAGGATCTTGATCTTTAGAGGTTAAAAAAGAATTTATTATGCGTATTGATGCAGCAATTGAGCCTATAAAAATTATTAAATCTATCTCAGACCATTTCTTAAGTAAGATTTCTCTAGGTTTTTGTACTTGAACAAGTTCATTTCTCTTTCCATCATCTTTTGAAGAACCTGCAATATATATCTCTTTGACAAATTCGGTTTTTTTAAGCCTTTTTAAAATTTCTTTTGAATTATTAGATAGACCTATAGCAATTCCTTTCAAATCAGAAACTATTGATAGTTATGTTGAAATTATATCCTGTCGCTTGATTAAATAAATTTTCTTCGAAATATAAAAAAAAATTTAAGAAATTTATATAAATTTTGAGTAAAAATACTCATAATCATGTCACAGACTAGAATTTAACAAAATATTCATATAGTAACAATCATTAGAACATTTGTTACGTTAATGCATAACGAAAGAATCTTTGCCTTATTATTTTTGAAACGAATATCTAAAGTTCCGAAGGATTCGTTTTCTTGAACATTATCATTAAAAATAAGTTCAAGATCCGATCAATCGGCTTTAATGTCAATTATTTTCGAGGTGCTAGATGACCATCAGCCCACCAGAAAGTGGAGAAAAAAACAAAAAAGTTTTGGAGGATCCTGTTAAGGCCGATCCAAGACCTATTGATTTTGCCAAATTAGATAAGCCAGGTTTCTGGTCAACTAAATTATCTAAAGGTCCAAAAACTACAACTTGGATCTGGAATTTGCATGCTGACGCACATGACTTCGATGTGCATACAGGCGATGCAGAAGAAGCAACAAGAAAAATCTTTTCAGCTCATTTTGGACATCTTGCAGTCATTTTTATATGGATGAGTGCTGCTTTTTTCCATGGAGCAAGATTTTCTAATTATTCAGGTTGGTTAGCTGACCCAACTCATGTTAAACCCGGAGCTCAACAAGTTTGGGCAATTGTTGGTCAAGAAATGCTTAATGCTGATCTTGGTGCTAACTACAACGGAATTCAAATCAGTTCGGGAATATTCCATATGTGGCGAGCATGGGGAATAACTAATGAAAGTGAACTTATGGCTTTGGCAATAGGTGCTGTAGTAATGGCTGCACTTATGCTTCATGCTGGAATTTTTCATTATCACAAAGCAGCTCCAAAAATGGAATGGTTCCAAGATATTGAGTCTATGCTTAATCACCATATAGCTGGTTTAGTAGGACTAGGATCATTAGCATGGGCTGGCCATTGTATTCATATCGGAGCTCCTACTGCAGCACTCTTAGATGCAATTGATGCAGGCTCTCCCTTAGTAATTAATGGTAAAGAGATAGCAACTATTGCAGATATGCCTATGCCGCATCAACTCTGTGATCCTCAAATTATAGGTCAAATTTTTCCAGGATTAGCAAGTGGTACAGGTAATTTCTTTAGTTTAAACTGGTTAGCTTTCTCAGACTTCCTTACTTTCAAAGGAGGACTTAACCCTGTTACAGGTAGCTTATGGATGACTGATGTTTCTCATCACCATTTAGCTTTTGGTGTAATTGCAATTATTGGTGGTCATATGTATAGAACCAATTACGGTATTGGTCATAGTATGAAAGAAATATTAGATTCACAGCAAGGAGACCCAATATTATTCCCTGCTCCTAAAGGTCATCAAGGTCTTTTTGAGTTCATGGCTGAAAGTAGACATGCCCAGCTTGCGGTAAACCTTGCAATGCTTGGATCAATAAGCATACTTGTATCTCATCACATGTATGCGATGCCTCCATATCCATATATAGCTACTGATTACATGACAGTTCTTGGATTATTTACCCATCACATGTGGATAGGTGGATTGTTCATAGTAGGAGCAGGAGCTCATGCTGGAATTGCAATGGTTAGAGATTACGATCCAGCAAAACATATTGATAATGTATTAGACAGAATTCTAAAGGCAAGAGACGCTTTAATCAGTCACTTAAACTGGGTATGTATGTGGTTAGGATTCCATAGTTTTGGACTTTATATTCATAACGATACTATGAGAGCTTTGGGTAGACCCCAAGATATGTTTAGTGATTCCGCAATCCAACTTCAACCAATTTTTGCTCAATGGGTACAGAGTATTCAATCATCTGCTGTAGGAACTTCTCTTTTAGCAGGTACTGCAGAAGCTCTACCTCACAAAGCTTTAAGTGAAGTTTTTAACGGAAGTTTAGTAGAAGTCGGTGGCAAGGTTGCTATAGCTCCAATTCCACTAGGCACAGCAGATTTAATGATTCATCATATTCATGCTTTCCAAATACACGTTACTGTTTTGATACTTCTCAAAGGCGTACTTTATGCAAGAAGCTCAAGGTTGATACCTGACAAAGCTTCTTTAGGATTTAGATTCCCTTGTGATGGTCCTGGAAGAGGTGGTACATGTCAAGTTTCTTCATGGGATCACGTGTTCCTGGCACTTTTCTGGATGTATAACTGTTTATCAATAGTTATTTTCCACTTCTCTTGGAAAATGCAGAGTGATGTTTGGGGACTTACTGGTGGTAATTTCGCGCAAAGTTCTATAACTATTAATGGTTGGTTAAGAGATTTCCTTTGGGCGCAAGCTTCTCAAGTATTAACAAGTTATGGTCAGTCCATCAGCATGTATGGTTTGATGTTCTTAGGAGCTCACTTCATTTGGGCATTTAGTTTAATGTTCCTCTTCAGTGGACGCGGATATTGGCAAGAATTATTCGAATCAATTGTTTGGGCACATAACAAACTTAAAGTTGCTCCAACTATTCAACCAAGAGCTTTATCTATTACTCAAGGTAGAGCAGTAGGTGTAACACACTTCCTTGTCGGTGGTATTGCTACCACATGGGCTTTCTTCCATGCTCGCCTTTTCGGCCTGGGCTAATTACCTGAACTTCACCTTTTTAATTCAATGGCAACAAAATTTCCATCTTTTAACCAGGGTCTAGCTCAGGACCCTACAACTCGACGAATATGGTACGGAATAGCTACCGCTCACGACTTTGAAAGTCATGATGGTATGACCGAAGAAAAGCTTTATCAGAAGCTTTTCTCTACACATTTTGGTCATCTAGCAATAATCGCTCTCTGGGTAGCTGGTAACTTATTTCATATTGCTTGGCAAGGTAACTTTGAGCAATTTGTACTTGACCCAACTCACGTTCGTCCTATTGCTCATGCTATATGGGATCCTCATTTTGGATCTGGTATCACAGAAGCAATGACACAAGCTGGAGCTAGCGGGCCAGTAAATATAGCTTATTCAGGTCTCTACCATTGGTGGTATACAATTGGAATGAGAACTAATGAGCAACTCTTCCAAGCTTCAATATTCATGAGTATTTTGGCTTGTTGGACTTTATTTGCAGGTTGGTTACATTTACAGCCAAAATTCAGACCTTCTCTAGCTTGGTTTAAAAATGCAGAGTCAAGATTAAATCATCATTTAGCTGTTTTATTTGGTTTTAGTAGTATCGCTTGGACAGGTCATTTGGTACATGTTGCTATACCTGAATCAAGAGGCCAGCATGTAGGTTGGGATAATTGGTTAACAGTTCTTCCACACCCTGCAGGTTTAGCTCCTTTCTTTACTTTAAACTGGGGAGCTTATGCCCAAAATCCTGATTCTTTAGATCAAGTTTTTGGAACAGCTGAAGGCGCTGGAACAGCAATCTTTACTTTCTTAGGTGGTCTTCATCCTCAAAGTGAAGCATTATGGCTTACCGATATTGCTCATCACCATATTGCGATTGGAACAGTTTTTGTAATTGCTGGTCATATGTATAGAAATACTTTTGGTATTGGTCATAGCCTCAAAGAAATTACAGAAGCTCATAACACAAGACACCCTAATGATCCTCATAAAGGTAGTTTCGGAATTAACCATGATGGAATATATGAAACTGTAAATAATTCATTACATTTTCAACTTGGACTAGCATTAGCATCACTTGGTGTAGCAACTTCTCTAGTAGCGCAACATATGGGTGCACTTCCTTCTTACGCTTTTATTGCCAGGGACTACACTACACAATCTGCTTTATATAGTCATCATCAATACATAGCAATGTTCTTGATGGTTGGTGCATTTGCACATGGAGCTATTTTCTTTGTAAGAGATTACGATCCAGAATTAAATAAAGACAATGTATTAGCCAGAGTTCTTGGAACAAAGGAAGCTTTGATAAGTCATCTTAGTTGGGTAACAATGTTGCTTGGATTCCATACTCTAGGAATTTATGTTCATAACGATGTTGTTGTAGCTTTTGGTAATCCCGAAAAGCAAATTCTAATTGAGCCAGTATTTGCTCAATTTGTTCAAGCTGCTCAAGGTAAGATGATGTACGGCTTTAACGCTCTTTTATCTGATCCTACAAGTTCAGCAAGTCTCGCTGCTAATTCATTGCCAGGTAATCATTACTGGATGGATCTGATCAATAGACAAGATGCATTAAGCGCTTTCTTACCTATAGGTCCTGCAGATTTCTTAGTTCACCATGCTATCGCTTTAGGGCTTCATACAACTGCTTTAATCCTTATCAAAGGCGCACTTGATGCTAGAGGAACAAAATTAATTCCTGATAAAAAAGATTTAGGTTATGCATTCCCATGCGATGGTCCTGGACGTGGAGGTACTTGTGACAGTTCATCTTGGGATGCCATGTATTTGGCTATGTTCTGGGCATTAAATTTACTAGCATGGGTAACTTTCTACTGGCATTGGAAACACCTAGCAATATGGCAGGGTAATGTGGCACAATTTAATGAATCAGGTACCTATCTAATGGGTTGGTTTAGAGATTATCTCTGGTTAAACTCTGCTCAACTTATTAACGGATATAATCCATTCGGAGTAAACTCTTTATCTCCTTGGGCTTGGATGTTCCTATTCGGTCACTTAGTTTGGGCTACTGGTTTCATGTTCCTAATTTCATGGCGTGGTTACTGGCAAGAATTAATTGAAACATTAGTTTGGGCTCATCAGCGTACTCCAATAGCTAATCTTGTTGGCTGGAGAGATAAGCCTGTTGCACTTTCAATTGTCCAAGCTAGATTAGTTGGATTAGCACATTTCACCATTGGAAACATACTTACATTCGGTGCATTTGTTATTGCATCAACTTCAGGTAAGTTTGGTTAAATTTCCTTTCTATAACTCAAATCACCACATTTGTGGTGATTTTTTTTGTTTAATTTTAATGAATCAAATTAAGTTAAAATTATATAATTAACATCTAATCTAAATGTCAGATATAAAACAATTAATTTCTATTGTCATCCCTGTTTTTAATGAAAGTGAAAGTATTGGTTTTTTATTGGATGAAGTTATAAATGTAATGACATCTAATAAATTAAATTTTGAATTGATAGTTGTAAATGATGGTTCTAAAGACAATACTCATCAAGTATTAAAACAACTAACTCTCAACATTAAGGAGTTATCAGTAATTTCCCTTCGTAAAAATTATGGGCAAACTGCAGCAATGTCAGCTGGTTTTGATAATTCTAAAGGTGAAATTGTCATTACTTTGGATGGGGATTTACAGAATGATCCAAATGATATTCCTACTTTAATTTCGGAAATTAATAATGGTTACGATTTGATTTGTGGCTGGAGGTTTAATAGAAAAGATAAATTAATTAATAGAAAAATACCATCAAAAATAGCGAATAAATTAATAGCTCACGTAACAGGTTTGAAGTTGCATGACTATGGATGCTCCTTAAAAGCTTTTAGGAAAGAAATAATAGATGATATTAAGCTGTATGGTGAACTTCACAGGTTTCTGCCCGTTTTAGCAAATATTGAAGGTGCAAGAATCAAAGAAATTAAAGTAAATCATAGAAGCAGGCAATATGGATCTAGTAAATATGGAATTGATAGGACTTTTAGAGTTTTAATGGATTTACTAACTGTTTGGTTTATGACAAAATTTTTAACAAGACCAATGTATGGATTTGGTTTTGTTGGAATTATAAGTATTTTTATTAGCCTTGCGATGAGTTCTTATTTGATAGTTTTAAAAATAATGGGTGAGGAAATTGGAAATCGTCCGTTACTTATGTTTGCATTAATATTAGGAATTGCTGGTGTTCAATTATTTAGCTTTGGATTATTGAGCGAACTTTTAATTAGGACATATCATGAAAGTCAAAGTCGTCCAATTTACAGAATTAGATCAATAAGCAGTAATAATCAAAATTGATTGTTTACTTGAACTTTCTTATTAATAAAGCTGAAATTTCAACGACTTCAGGAGAAATACTCTTAGGCCTTTTCGTAAAATTGATAATGTTGATTTATCAGCCAATTCTTCCGCAATTTTTAATGCCTTTAATTTATTTTCTGTATTACCCTTAAAAAGACGAAACATTTTATTTCTTTGAGAATTTTTATAAAATACTGAGTACTTTTTTTCTTCGTGATTGTATAAAAAACTATTTTTATTAGATAAAAATTTATTATTTTTGTTTAATTTAGTAGAATATAAATTCCTTTTATTTATAAACTTTTTAAAGCTTCTTTTTTCAAAAACTAGAAGTAATATTCCTATAAAAATAATAAGTACAATTGCGAAAAAATTTATCATGTAAAAAGTTAATAATTTTTATATCATCCGGTAATAAAATTAACACTATTTCGCATATAAATACTAAAGTGTTTAAAGATGTTTAAAGAACTATGCCATCTGATTTACCAAGTCTTTTACCCTCAATTTTTGTTCCATTAATTGGTATAGCAATGCCTGCTGTTTTTATTGTTTTGATTGGAAGATTAATTACAGCAACTGAATAAATTATCAAACACTAAACTATTAAAAAAATGAGCGACTTTCAAAAATCATTCTCAGAATCAACAAGTTCTATTAAGTTTGATGAGAAATACATAGATACTTCTGTACAACCAAATGATATTGGCGTAGCAGAGCAATGGGCAGTAAAAACTGTTGCTGATCCTTGTGTTGGTAATTTAGCTACTCCAGTGAATAGTGGTTATTTTACAAAAGCCTTTATAAATAATTTACCTTTTTACAGAGAAGGTATTTCTCCTAATTTTAGAGGTTTAGAAACTGGAGCAGCTTTTGGATATCTCCTATACGGACCTTTCACTATGACTGGCCCATTAAGAAATTCTGAATTTGCTCTAACAGCTGGACTTCTGGCTACTATTGGAGCTGTTCATATTTTGACAGCACTTTTTGTTCTATACAATGCACCTGGTAAAGCACCTAATGTTCAACCCCCAGATGCGACTGTTAATAATCCTCCAAAGGACTTATTTACAAGAGCTGGTTGGGCTGATTTTACAAGTGGATTTTGGTTAGGAGGTTGTGGAGGAGCTGTTTTTGCTTGGTTACTTGTTGGGACTTTACACTTAGATACCATAATGCCAATCATTAAAAATATTTGGACTGCAGGTTAATTCCTAAATAAAAGAATAAGTAATATTTAAATTTAATTTAAAATTAAAAGGTAATCTCTATTAATTAACGTATAGTTCTATCCCATCTGTAATTTCTAACTACTCTTCCTGCCGAAATTAGCTTAGATTTATAATGGAATGAAATTTTGTTATTAGACTTTTTTAGGGTATCTAATCCTATTCCATTTCTGCCAAAATCCTTTCCAGAGCTGTGGTAATACAATCCATCTCCCTTGTAGATTCCAATATGATCACATTTTTCTTCATTTCCAAAAAATAAAAGATCGCCAGGTCGTAGATTCGTATACGATTCTTTGTAATAAAAAAGGTGTTTACAAAAACTTTTTATTTGAAAAGAATCTCGAGGTATATGAATTTGATGCTTTAAAAAAGCAGTCTGAATTAACCCGGAACAATCAAAATTGGGTCCTAATGTACCTCCCCAAAGGTATTCATTATTTAACTCAGATTGATCCTTAATCCATTTTAAAATCGAGTTAACTTTATCTTTTATAAAGAAGTGTTCTTTTTTTGAATCCTCAGTTTTTCTTAATTCGTATTTCTCAATAATTAATCCATCTAAATTAATCCAACATACGTAACCATCTTCATATAGTTGAACTAGTATTCTTGAAAATTTATGGTTTTTTTTATAAATGTTTGGATAAATTATCCTAAAATTCTATTTTTAAATATTTCAGTAACTAATTTATCTTCTGTTTCATTTTGATATCCAGAAATATTAACTTTTAATTTCCACCAAATAGTTTTTGAAAAATTAGTTTGTTTAAATAGTGAGATAGGTTTTTTATAGTTTTCCATACAATGACCTTTTACTATTTCAGTAAAGAGATGGGTCTAGCCTTAAATAATATTTTAGGGAAAGCATGCTCTTATAATAATGATTTTTCAAGAAAAGATATTTCGATAACTTGGATTAATTATAAAAGTGAAAATAAAAGTGTATTCAAAGGTTTTGGAACTGGTATCAATAATAAAAAAATGGTTTACCCTGCCAGCATAGTCAAGTTGGTTTATGGCCTTGCTGCATATTATTGGATTCAAAAAGGAAGTTTATTTTTATCAGACGAGCTTATTGATGCTGTAAGTAGAATGTTATCTTTCTCGAGTAATAATGCAACAAGCTTCTTAATTGATTTGCTTACTGGAACAACAAGTGGGCCTTGTATTGAAGGAGAATCATGGGAAAATTGGAAATACCAAAGAAGTATAATAAATGATTGGATACATGATTTAAATTGGGAAGAATTGGTTGGTATAAATTGCTGTCAGAAGACGTGGGATGATGGACCATTTGGTCGTGAAAAAGAATTTTATGGACATGATAATAAAAATAGAAATGCTATGAATTCTGATTCAGCTGCAAGGGTTTTGGAGGAAATTATGATTCATATTGATTATCAAAAAAATGACTTAAATTTAAGAAGTTTTTTAAAAAGAAATTTAAATAAAGTTGTGCTTAAAAACGATTCTCTTAATCAAATAGATGGTTTTTTGGGTGAAGGATTACCAGAAAGCATTAATTTTTGGAGTAAGGCAGGCTTAATGTCTGAAGTTAGACATGATTCAGCTTGGTGGACAAATAGTCAATCTCTACACACGTTATTAGTTGTTTTTTGTAATGGAGAACAATATTCTAGAGATACTTCTTTCTTACCATTAATAGCTAAAGAAATATTTGAATTTAATAAAAGTTACAATATTGAGAACTAAAGTAGATCGTCTAAGTAATTTGAATCTAATTTATCAGTATATGCTTCATAAGGTAACATCATTACCTCTTTAATATTTAAATCATTCATAATCCATTCTCTATATTCTGCTAATAAGCTTTTTCTATCTTCATTATTTAATTCATAGATACGCAATGCTGTATCTTTAAAATTTTCTTTAATTAAATTTTCAATTTCTTTCTTTCTCATTTTATATTAATTCTCCTTCCTTAATCACTCTTCTTATTGTTGACAATGCAATTCCTGTTTGTGATCTGATTGATCGATATGAATAACCCTCATTACGCAATTTGATTACTAAAGACTCTTTTAAAGGACTTATTTTGGGTCTTCCTCCCAGATTATTCCCAGATAATTTTCTGCGTAATAGTTGTTCTTTTTTTCTTTCACCTAAATTTTTGTCTTCTAAATTATCTAATTCATATAAAATCTTAAAAATTGAAGAATTTGCTTTAGAGGATTCATTATCTGCAAACAATCCAGTCAAAGTTCGCAATTTAATATCCTTATTAATAAGTTTATTTATTGTCCGCAAACATTCTTTTCTATTTTTAAATGCTCAATCAAGCTGAGTTACAATTAATTGATCGCCTTCAGATAAGAAATTTATAGCTTGATTGAGTTGAGGTTTGATTTCTTCATCTAAACTTATAAATTCAGAGAAAATTAAACTGCAACCCTCTTCCTTTAAAAATTTTATTTGCTCTTCTAAATATTCATATTCATTATGAGTAGCTCTAGCATAACCTATAGATTTAGAGCTTTTATATTTTTCAGATAATAAAAGACGTTTTCTTTTAAATTTAAAAGTCAATGTTTTATTACATATATTTTTTACTGTATCAATAAATAAATAAAAAAACACTTTTTAGTACAAGAAATACAAATAGATTGCTTTGATATATTTATCTGCTATCTAATTAAAGTGTTCTAATATCTATACTAAAAATAACGTTCTAAATAATGTTCTAATTTTAGTTGATGGAACAAAAAATTTTTCCTCAGTAATACATTGAATTAGGAATTTTAATTATCGATGGACCAGTTTAATTCATTTATTTTTTGACTTCTATTGAATAGATTTTATTTTTGAAATTATTAATAGTTAATTCAAATTGTTTTTAGTAAAATAGTTTTATGGGCAAAAAACAATTATTTTGAATAATAATTCCAATAGTTTAATTTCAAAACCTGATTGGTTAAGAGTAAAAGCTCCGCAAGTTGAGAGAATTGGAAATACTGCAAATTTGTTAAATGATTTAAATCTCAATACTGTATGTCAAGAAGCAAGTTGTCCAAATATTGGTGAATGTTTTGCTAGTGGAACTGCCACTTTCCTCATAATGGGTCCTGGTTGTACTAGGGCATGTCCGTATTGCGATATTGATTTTGATAGATCTAAAAGACAATTAGATCCAACAGAACCATATCGTCTTGCCGAAGCAGTTTTTAGAATGAAGCTTAAACATGTTGTAATTACATCAGTTAATAGAGACGATCTTGAGGATGGTGGCGCATCTCAATTCTTTGAATGTGTTTACCAAGTAAGAAAAAAATCTCCTGAAACTTCTATTGAGCTTTTAATTCCTGATTTTTGTGGCAACTGGAAAGCTCTTGAAAAAGTTCTTGATTCAAATCCAAATGTTTTAAACCATAATATTGAAACTGTGCCTTCGCTATATAAAAAAGTAAGGCCTCAGGGTAAATATGAGAGAACTCTTGAGTTACTTAAAAGAACCAGAGACTATTCTCCCAGAGTTTATACAAAATCAGGCTTCATGCTTGGTTTAGGGGAAAAAGATGAGGAGGTCTTACGTCTTCTAAAGGATTTAAAAAGTAATTCCGTTGATATTGTTACTATTGGTCAATATTTATCTCCTGGTCCTAATCATTTACCTGTTCAAAGATTTGTGAGTCCCTCAAAATTTAATTACTTTAAAGGTTTCGGGGAAAAAGATTTGGACTTTATGCAAGTAGTTAGTTCTCCTTTAACTCGAAGCAGTTACCATGCTGAAGAGATTCAAAAACTTATGAAAAAGTATCCAAGATAGTTATTTTTATTTATTTGAATCTATCCACTCATTTAATTTCCATTCAACTAGATTATTCTTAATCATTGGATCATTCTGAATGACTTTAAGTGCATTTTTATAATTATTCATTTCAAGAATGAGTAATCCGCCGTCACCTGGCCTATTTAATTCATCTACCAAAAATCCACTTTTTATATTAATTCCTTCTTTTTTTAATTTTTTTATCCAATCAATATGTTCGTTAATTATTTTTCGTTTTAAATCATTACTAATTAAGAATTCTTTTTTTATAATTTCAGTTTTTACAAAGAAAGGCATTTATATTTTCTTTATGCCAAGCATCTCTTCTTCGCTTGGGGGAACAATTAATTTGAAATTTCTCTTGAAATCAGACCAATTTTCAATTATTTTGGCAGCCTTTAAGCTATTTGTTTTTGCTCGATATTCTCTAATAATTTCCAATAAAATGTCTTCCTGCTTCGGTGTAGTTATTTTATGAATGCTAACTATTTCTTTATTAACTTTATTACTTAAATCATTATTCTCATCGATTATAAAAGCTATTCCACCAGTCATGCCCGCACCAATATTCCTACCTGTGGAACCTAGAATCACTACTCTCCCGCCAGTCATGTATTCACAACAATGATCACCTGCTCCTTCTGTTACTGCTATTGCACCACTATTTCTTACTGCAAATCTTTCTCCCGATTTTCCTAATGCAAATAATTTCCCACCTGTTGCTCCATAAAGGCAAGTATTTCCTAGTATGACTTGTTCTGAGGAGATTTTATCTATTTTTGGTGGAATTATTGTCAGTATTCCTCCATTCATTCCTTTACAAACATAATCATTAGCTTCTCCGATTAATTGAACATTCATTCCCTTCAATAAAAAGGCACCAAAGCTTTGTCCTGCATACCCTTTGAAATTTAAGTTGAGTTCGCCATTGAAGCCAGTGTTTCCATGCAGTTCTGCAATTTCCCCTGATATTTTCGCACAAACACTTCTATCTGTATTTTTTATCTCAATTTCTTTGGTTAATTTTTCGTGATTTTTAATTGAATCTATAAATTCAGTATCGGATAAAAACTCGTCTTCTAAAACAGAACCGTTACTATGAGCATTCTTTGAGTGTTTTAACCATGATCTATCAGCGGTTGAATGTTCACTATTTACTAAAGAAGAAAGATCAATATTAGAAGTTTTTGGAAGACAGATATTTCTTGCAGAAAGAAATTCTTGATTACCAATCAGTTCTTCCATATTAGAAACACCGATACTACTCATTATCTGTCTTACTTCTTCAGCAATGTATAAGAAAAAATTGACAACATTTTCTGGAATACCCTTAAATCTTTTTCTTAATTCTTCTTTTTGAGTGGCAACTCCAACAGGACACTTGTTTGTATGACACACCCTAGCCATTATGCATCCTTCAGCAATCATCGCTACAGAACCGAATCCGTATTCTTCAGCACCGAGTAGAGCTGCAATAACTACATCCCAGCCTGTTTTAAGACCTCCATCAGTTCTCAAAATTACTCTTTCTCGTAAGTTATTTTCTAATAGAGATTTATGAACCTCAGCAACACCTAGTTCCCATGGTAAACCTGCATGTTTAATAGAACTTAGAGGTGAAGCACCTGTACCTCCGTCATGGCCTGAGATTTGAATTACATCTGCATTAGCTTTGCTTACTCCAGCAGCAATAGTGCCTATACCAATTTCAGAAACAAGCTTAACACTCACTTTCGCTTTTGGATGAACTTGGTGTAAGTCATGGATAAGTTGAGCTAAATCTTCAATTGAATAAATATCATGATGCGGAGGAGGAGATATTAGAGCTACTCCAGGTTTACTATTTCTTAGTTTTGCGATGTAACTATCAACTTTTGGACCAGGTAATTGTCCCCCTTCCCCAGGTTTTGCGCCTTGAGCCATTTTAATTTCGAGTTGTTTACCACTTCTTAGATATTCAGGTGTAACTCCAAATCTACCTGATGCTATTTGTTTAATAGCTGAGCATGCGGTGTCTCCATTCTCTAGACCTTTTATAAATGGCAACGTCGCTGATTGCGTATTTTCATCGATATCATTTAAAACATTAAAACGAGCTGGATCTTCTCCCCCTTCTCCACTATTACTTTTTCCACCAATTCTATTCATTGCAACTGCTAACACTTCATGTGCTTCTCTTGATAGAGCACCCAAACTCATTCCTCCAGTACAGAACCTTTTGCAAATTGATTCAACACTTTCAACTTCCTCTAATGGAATGCTTTTTCTTTTTGAATTAATTGTAAGTAAATCTCTTAGAGATGTTGTCGGTCTATTACTAATGAGTTTTTTGTAAGTTTCAAAATGATCATATCTTGGTCCTTGTTTTACTGCTGAATGTAAAACTTTGGACATCTCAGGATTATTTGAGTGATATTCTCCATTATTTCTAAATTGTACAAATCCTAAAAATTCTAATTTTTTTAAATCGATCTCTGGATAGGCTTTCGTATGTATTGAAAGTGTTTCATTAGTTAATTCTTTTAATGTTATGCCAGCGATGCGACTTGTTGTTCCATCAAAAGCAATTTTTATTAGGTCAGACCCAAGGCCTAAAGCTTCAAAAATTTGTGCGCCATGGTAGCTAGATAAAAGAGAGATACCAATTTTCGAAAGAATTTTTCTTAGACCGTCTTCTAAAGCTTTTTTAATATTTTCTTGAACTTCAATTATTGATAATGGATTTATTTTTTTGCTATCGATGAGTTTTTGTGTTTTTGGATGTTTTAACCAGTGTCTTCCTGCTTCGAAGGTCAACCATGGGCAAACTGCACTTGCGCCATAACCAATCAAACAAGCCAAGTGATGTGTACTCCAACATTGACCAGTTTCAATAATTAGAGAAGCTTTTAACCTTATTTCTTTTTTTAAAAGATAATGATGAACTGCCCCAATAGCAAGTAAAGGAGGAATAAAAGTTTTTTTAGGATTAATTCCCTTATCAGAAATGATAATTAAACAGCAACCTTCTTTTATAGACAGCTCACTCTGTTTACAAATTGCTTTTAATTGGTTTTCTAAGCCTTGAACACCTTCCTCTATATCAAACAAACTTGAAATTGTTTGAGATTTAATTTTTGATTTTTTAATGGAAATGAGTTCTTCCTCATTGAGAATTGGACTTTTTAAATGAACAAAAGGTTTAGGATCTTTAATCTCAAATGGTGTACATCTTTCTCCAAGATGCATCTCTAAACTCATTACAAGTTTTTCTCTAAGAGGGTCAATAGGAGGATTTGTAACTTGCGCAAATCTTTGCTTGAAATAGTCATATAAAATATGTGGCTTTGAAGAAAGCACTGCTAAAGGGATATCGTCGCCCATACAATAGGTTGGCTCTTTAGCTAATGAAGCCATTGAATCCAATATAAGATCACTATCTTCTGCTGAAAAACCGTACGCAGTTTGTTGTTGTAACAACTCAAGATCTTTTAGCTGGCAGTCTTTAAGCCATTCGCTATTCTCAATTTTTATAGTTCTATTAATAAGCAGATTTTTATAATCATGCCTTTGAGCTGCTTCAGATTTTACCTCCCAATTTCTGAGGATTCTATTTTGATGAAAATCCACCGCTAACATTTGTCCCGGTCCTAATCGACCTTTTTCTATTACTCTTTCTTCATCAAGATCTACTACTCCTGTTTCGGAACCCATTATTACAAAACCATCATTTGTTATTGAATATCTTGCTGGTCTTAGACCATTTCTATCAAGTGTTGCTCCTACAAAATTCCCATCCGCAAATACAAGTAGAGCAGGGCCATCCCAAGCTTCTTGAAGGCTTGCAGAATACTCATAAAATGATTTAATGTCTTCTCTCTGTTCAAGTTCTGGTTGATCTCTAAATGCTTCAGGAACAAGTTTTAATAATGAGTCAGTAATGGGCTGACCTGAACGAATATTGATTTCAAGCGTTGCATCAAGATTTGATGAATCACTTTTATTTATATCTACGATTGGCTTAATTTCGTTAGATAATTCTCCCCAAAAATCATCTAAGTATGTTTCTGAAGCTTTAGCCCAGTTGATATTACCTAAAAGAGTATTAATTTCTCCGTTATGACCTAAGAATCTCATAGGCTGAGCTAGTGGCCATTTTGGAAGTGTATTAGTACTAAACCTCCTATGGTAAACGGAAAATGAGACTTTAAAACTCTCTTCTTTTAAGTCTTGATAAAACTCCGATAATATTTCAGAACGAACCATACCTTTATATACAACTGTTTTGGAACTTAAAGAGGCAAAATAAAATTCACAATCCCCAACATGGTTTTTAAAACTTTCTCTTATTTTTTTCTCAATTCTTTTCCTTAATTGAAATAGAAGCCTCTCAATATCATTGTTATCTTTTTTATCAATTAATAAAATCCACTGACTTATAAATGGAGCATTTGCTTTAGCCAAAGGACCTAAAATTTCATTATTAACAGGTACTGTTCTCCAATATGTTTTGTTGATTCTTAATTTTTCTGCTTCTTCTTCACATATTGATTTACATTCTTCAATTTTGTCTTTTTTATTAGGCATAAAAATCATGCCTAAACCTTTATCATAGTCTTTTTTATTTTCAAGATTCACTTTTTTTTCTAAGTAATTCCAGGGAATTGAACATAAAATGCCCGCTCCATCTCCGGAGTCACTATCCCCGCCACAACCTCCTCTATGTTCCATGCAGTTAAGACCTTTAAGGGATTGTTTTAGGATCCAGTTGCTTTCTAACCCTCTAATATTTGCTATGAAACCAACTCCACACGCATCTTTTTCACCAATTATTCCATTTGGGGAATAACTATCTTGATATCGACCAACGTTTCTTTTGATACTCTCTCCCATAGATTATTTAATTTTATTTAGTTATTTATGTATTTCTATTATAAAAATAAATATGAAAATAAATCTAAAGATAATGAATATTTACCAAAGAATTTTAATTTCACAAATTTTAAAAGAAATATCATTAAAAACTTTTAGTTGGTACTCGTCAAAGGTTATGATATTAAGATGTTTATTTTTTTAAAAATATATTAAATGCCCACAATCTCGCAATTAATAGGTTCAGAAAGAAAACGTCTGACTAGGAAAACAAAATCCCCTGCATTAAAAGCTTGCCCTGAAAGAAGAGGGGTTTGTACAAGAGTTTATACATCAACACCTAAAAAACCTAATTCAGCTTTAAGAAAAGTTGCACGGGTGAGATTAACTTCTGGTTTCGAAGTGACTGCTTATATCCCTGGGATTGGCCATAATTTACAAGAACACTCTGTAGTGTTACTTAGGGGGGGAAGAGTTAAGGATTTGCCAGGGGTTAGATATCATATAATAAGAGGAACTTTAGATACTGCTGGAGTCAAAGATAGACGTCAATCCAGATCTAAGTATGGAGCAAAAGCTCCAAAAGATTAATTTGTAAACACCACTTTTTAAAAACATGTCACGTCGTAATGCAGCAGTAAAAAGACCAGTTCTTCCAGATCCTCAATTTAATAGTCGTCTTGCTTCAATGATGATTTCTAGATTGATGAAACATGGTAAAAAATCTACAGCTCAAAGAATATTGTCTGATGCTTTTTCTTTAATAAGCGAGAGAACAGGAGGAAATGCAGTTGAATTATTTGAAACAGCTGTAAAGAATGCTACTCCTCTTGTCGAGGTACGAGCTAGAAGAGTTGGTGGTGCAACATATCAAGTACCTATGGAAGTACGCCAAGAGAGGGGTACAGCTATGGCATTAAGATGGCTTGTTACATTCTCACGTGCAAGGAATGGTAAAAGTATGTCCCAAAAACTTGCTGGAGAGCTGATGGATGCAGCAAATGAAACTGGTAGTGCAGTTAAAAAAAGAGAAGACACTCATAAAATGGCAGAAGCTAATAAAGCTTTTGCACATTACAGATATTAATTTCATCAAAAAGGTACTTAAGTAGTTTATTATTAATGAAGTTTGCTTATAAGTGAACTGTATTCATCAAAAATCATTTTATTTGGAGCTTTAAAATTGGCACGCGACTTTCCCCTAGAACGAGTAAGGAACATAGGTATAGCCGCTCACATCGATGCAGGGAAGACTACAACTACTGAAAGAATTTTGTTTTATTCAGGTGTTGTTCACAAGATAGGAGAAGTACATGATGGTGCTGCAGTAACAGATTGGATGGCTCAAGAACGTGAAAGAGGAATAACAATTACTGCTGCCGCAATATCTACTAGTTGGCAAGATCACAGAATTAATATTATTGATACACCTGGACACGTTGATTTTACAATTGAAGTGGAAAGATCAATGCGAGTCTTAGACGGAGTAATAGCTGTATTTTGTGCAGTTGGCGGAGTTCAGCCTCAATCTGAAACAGTTTGGCGTCAAGCAGATAGATATTCTGTCCCAAGAATGGTTTTTGTTAATAAAATGGATAGGACAGGTGCAGATTTTCTAAAAGTTAATAAACAAATTAAAGATCGACTAAAGGCAAATGCACTCCCAATTCAGCTACCTATTGGAGCAGAAGGCGATCTTACTGGAATTATTGATTTAGTCGCCAACAAAGCGTATCTTTACAAAAATGACTTAGGAACTGATATAGAAGAAGCACCAATTCCATCTGAAATGGAGGAAGAGGCGACTGAGTGGAGATTCAAGTTAATGGAGAGCGTCGCAGAAAATGATGAAGAGTTAATTGAAATTTTTCTTGAAACAGGAGAATTATCCGAAGAACAACTAAAAAAAGGTATTAGAGAAGGTGTTTTAAAACATGGATTAGTTCCTGTTTTGTGTGGTTCAGCTTTTAAGAATAAAGGCGTCCAACTTGTATTAGACGCTGTAGTTGATTACTTACCAGCTCCAGTTGATGTGAAACCAATACAAGGTGTTTTACCAAGCGGCAAAGAAGATATTAGACCTTCAGATGATAATGCTCCTTTCAGTGCATTAGCTTTCAAAGTGATGTCAGATCCATATGGGAAATTAACTTTTGTCAGAATGTATTCAGGTGTTCTTTCAAAAGGAAGTTATGTAATGAATTCTACTAAGGATGCTAAAGAGAGAATTTCTAGATTAGTGATTCTTAAGGCTGATGAAAGAGAAGAGGTTGATGAATTGAGGGCTGGGGATTTAGGTGCTGTACTAGGTCTTAAGAACACAACAACTGGTGACACTTTATGCAA
Organism: uncultured Prochlorococcus sp.; assembly: GCA_902534675.1. GTDB lineage: Bacteria > Cyanobacteriota > Cyanobacteriia > PCC-6307 > Cyanobiaceae > Prochlorococcus_A. Next base: position 84,989 of record CACAQQ010000001.1, on the reverse strand, counting down.
CACAGAAGATCCAATAGTTTTGGAAACACTGTTTATCCCTGAACCAGTTATCTCTGTGGCGGTTGAGCCAAAAACAAAAGGAGATATGGAAAAATTATCAAAAGCTTTAACTGCTTTATCTGAAGAGGATCCAACTTTTAGGGTAAGTACAGATCCTGAGACGAATCAAACTGTTATTGCAGGTATGGGTGAGTTGCACCTAGAAATCCTTGTTGACAGAATGTTAAGGGAATTTAAGGTTGAAGCAAATATAGGAGCTCCTCAGGTTTCATATAGGGAGACCATTAGGTCTAGTTCTAAAGGTGAAGGCAAATATGCAAGACAAACTGGAGGAAAAGGACAATATGGTCATGTAATTATTGAAATGGAACCTGCTGAAGTTGGTAAAGGTTTTGAATTTGTAAACAAAATTGTTGGTGGAGCTGTACCAAAAGAGTACATTGGTCCTGCATCTAATGGAATGAAAGAAACCTGTGAATCTGGTGTTCTTGCCGGTTATCCACTCATTGATGTAAAAGTAACACTAGTCGATGGTTCATTCCACGATGTAGACTCATCTGAAATGGCCTTCAAAATTGCAGGTTCCATGGCTTTTAAAGACGGGGTTAAAAAATGCAATCCTGTCCTTCTAGAGCCTATGATGAAAGTTGAGGTCGAAAGTCCTGACGACTTTCTTGGATCTGTAATTGGTGATCTCTCCTCTAGAAGAGGTCAAGTAGAAGGACAATCTGTTGACGATGGATTGTCTAAGGTACAGGCCAAAGTGCCCTTAGCCGAAATGTTCGGTTATGCCACTCAACTCCGATCAATGACTCAAGGTCGGGGTATATTTTCAATGGAGTTCGCAAATTATGAGGAAGTTCCTCGTAATGTTGCGGAAGCTATCATTTCCAAGAATCAGGGCAATTCCTGATCTCTAAACTAAAACACTCTTAAACCCTCGATTCTTTAATTCAAAATGGCTCGCGAGAAGTTCGAAAGGAACAAACCACATGTCAACATAGGTACTATTGGCCATGTTGATCATGGAAAAACAACACTTACTGCTGCTATTACAAACGTATTAGCTAAAAAAGGTCAAGCACAAGCTCAAGACTACGGAGACATTGATGGTGCTCCTGAAGAAAGAGAGCGTGGAATTACTATCAACACAGCTCACGTCGAATATGAAACTGAAGGCAGACATTATGCTCATGTCGACTGCCCTGGACATGCTGACTATGTAAAAAACATGATTACGGGGGCAGCCCAAATGGATGGAGCTATCCTAGTTTGTGCTGCTACAGATGGCCCTATGGCACAAACTAAAGAACATATTCTTCTGGCTAAACAAGTTGGGGTGCCTGCCCTTGTAGTAGCTCTAAACAAGTGCGATATGGTCGATGATGAAGAAATTATTGAACTTGTCGAAATGGAAATTAGAGAACTGTTAGATAGTTATGATTTCCCTGGAGATGACATTCCAATAGTCCAAGTTTCAGGTTTAAAAGCTCTAGAAGGTGATTCAACTTGGGAATCAAAGATTGAAGAATTAATGAAAGCTGTTGATGCTAGCATTCCTGAACCAGAAAGAGAAGTTGATAAACCATTTTTGATGGCAGTTGAAGACGTTTTCTCAATTACTGGTAGAGGAACTGTTGCTACTGGAAGAATTGAGAGAGGTAAAGTTAAGGTAGGAGAAGAAGTCGAAATAGTTGGAATAAGAGATACAAGAGTAACAACTGTTACTGGCGTTGAAATGTTCCGAAAACTTCTTGATGAAGGTATGGCCGGTGATAATGTTGGTTTACTTTTACGTGGCGTCCAGAAAGAAGATATTGAGAGAGGAATGGTACTTGTTAAGAAAGGATCTATTACCCCTCATACTCAGTTTGAAGGAGAAGTTTATGTTCTCAAAAAAGAGGAGGGCGGAAGACATACTCCTTTCTTTGCAGGATATAGACCTCAGTTCTACATCAGAACTACTGATGTGACAGGCCAAATAACAGCATTTACCTCTGATGATGGCTCTAATGTTGAAATGGTTATGCCAGGAGACAGGATAAAGATGACTGGAGAATTAATTTGTCCAGTAGCTATTGAACAAGGTATGCGATTCGCAATTCGTGAAGGTGGACGTACTATCGGTGCCGGAGTTGTTTCTAAAATACTCAAATAATATATTTGAATTTTAAAAATTTAACCTCAATCATCTAATATAAGGATAAGGAAAGGGTCATTTTAATAAATGACCCTCATCTAGAAGTGAATTTCAAATTATGACTGCATCAATTGCACAACAAAAAATAAGAATCAGACTTAAAGCATTTGATAGAAGAATGCTTGATTTGTCTTGCGATAAAATAATTCAAACTGCTGATACTACTTCCGCTTCAGCAATAGGTCCAATACCCTTACCAACGAAAAGGAAAATTTATTGTGTTCTCAGATCGCCACATGTTGATAAAGATTCCAGAGAGCATTTTGAAACAAGAACTCATAGAAGAATAATAGATATATATAGCCCTTCAGCAAAAACAATTGATGCTTTAATGAAGTTGGATCTTCCAAGTGGTGTAGATATTGAAGTTAAACTTTAAGAGATCCCAAAAGTTATCTAAATTGATTAATATAAAATAAATAATGAGGTTTAAATGGGAGAACTCTCTGTAAGGGAATTACCTTTATTTCCTTTGCCAGAGGTAGTCCTTTTTCCTCAAGAGGTATTGCCTTTACATATTTTTGAATCTAGATACAGAATTATGCTTCAATCTGTTCTTGAAACAGATTCTATGTTTGGGGTTATTAAATGGGATCCTCACACTAAAAGTATGGCCAATGTTGGTTGTTGCGCCCAAATAATTAAACACCAAACAGCAGAAGATGGGAGAAGTAATATAATCACTTTGGGACAACAAAGATTTCAGGTCTTAGAAATCATACGTTCAACTCCATTTTGTTCGGCTATGGTGAGTTGGATTGATGATGATAATATTGATAACATTCAAAAATTAGATTCTCTTAAAGACTCAGTCAGAGAAGCACTTAGTGATGTTATTAACCTCACAAGTAAATTAACAAATACCAAGAAAAGCTTGCCTGATAAATTACCAGACAATGCTATGGAATTATCATTTTGGATAGGGGCTCATTTAGGTGGTCCTGTAGCAGGAGAACAGCAAAGACTTCTAGAGGAAAGAAATACTTATAGTCGTTTGCAAAGAGAATATGAAATGCTTGATCATACAAGAAAACAACTTGCAGCAAGAACTGCTTTGAAAGAAAGTTTTCGTGACATAAAAGAAAATTAAATGCTTGAATTTCTATTGCCTTTTGTATTACTAGTTTTATTACTTTTAGCACTGTCAATCCTTTGGAGGATAAATACTAGAAAATATATTTCATCCGATACAGTGGCATCTGCATATGATGCGTGGACTCAGGATAAATTGCTTGAGAGATTATGGGGGGAACATATACATTTAGGTTTTTATCCCTCAGGGAGTGAGAATATTAATTTTAGACAGGCTAAAGTACAGTTAGTTCATGAGTTAGTAAATTGGAGTGGTTTAGATCAATTGCCAAAAGGTTCCAGAATACTTGATGTCGGCTGCGGAATAGGAGGAAGTTCTAGGATTCTTGCAAAATATTATGGATTTAATGTTACTGGTATTACTATTAGTCCTGCTCAAGTAAAAAGAGCAAAAGAGCTTACTCCAAGTGGACTTAATTGTAACTTTCAAGTTATGGACGCATTAGATTTGAAGTTTGCAGATGGATCATTTGATGCTGTATGGAGTGTTGAGGCAGGTGCACATATGAATGATAAAAATAAGTTTGCAGATGAAATGCTTAGAACTTTGAGACCAGGTGGCTATTTGACATTGGCTGATTGGAATTCAAGAGATCTTAGAGCGTACCCGCCATCTTTTATTGAGAAGTTAGTTATAAAACAATTACTTGAACAGTGGGTACATCCTAACTTTATTAGTATCAAAGAATTTAGTGATATGCTCAGATCTAATAAGAATAGTGCAGGAAGAGTTTATTCTGAAAATTGGAATTCTTATACAAATCCCTCATGGTATGATTCTATTTTTGAAGGAATTCGAAGACCTTCTGCAATTTTGTCTCTAGGACCTTTAGCAATTGTAAAGTCTATTAGAGAAATCCCAACAATACTACTTATGAATTGGGCATTTAGAAGAGGTTTAATGGAATTTGGAGTTTATAAATGTAGAGGATAATTTAATCTAGTTCAATATTTTCAGAGAAATAATTTCCAAAATCTACAAAGTTTTTGCATAGTGGTTTTAATTTATTTTTTAATTCAAGAAAATTCTCAAGATTTTTTTGATTTTTTATTTCTAAATCAATATAAATTATATATTCACCAAGCTCTCTCTTGGAAGGCCTAGACTCTATTTTACTCATATTAAATCCAAAATCTGCTATATAATTTATCGCTTTTAGTAAAGCACCAGGTTTATTTGAGATTAATGAAAAAGCAAAACTAGCAATATTAGCTGAATTAGAATTTGATTCTTTGCTTAATAAGACAAATCTAGTGCAATTACCTGGTACATCATTAATAGGAAATGCTAATTCTTTAAGTCCTTCGATATGAATTAATGATTTTGAACCAATAGCTGCTCTAAATTTACTCCCCTTAACCATGTTTACAGCTTCTGAAGTTGAATTTGTTGGAAGAGGGATCGCATTTGGAAGGTTTGCTGATAACCATTCTGAACATTGAGCTAATGCTTGAGGATGAGATAATACCTCTGAAATAATTGAAAGTTCTCCGTCACTAATTAACGCATGTTTTATGGGTAAAACAATTGCTTTATTGATAAATATATCAGGAAATTTCCATAGGGCATCTAGAGTGGCTGATACTCCGCCTTCTACAGAATTTTCAATAGGAACTACAGCAGCATCACAATTTTTGTAGGCTATTGATTTTATAACCGAATGTAACCCATTACATGGTACAAATATAGGTGTCTGAAAATTGGCAAGCTTTGATAATATATGAGCTGCTTTTTCTGCATATGTCCCTTTGGGGCCAAGATATGCAACTTGTTTGCGCATGATTAATTGTAAGAAAAAAAGAGTTCAAATAAGCATTGGAGGGCTATAGAAAATGTTATTGTCTTTTGATGCTAAACAGAAACTCAGGCTTTCCGTAACACAAAAAAAAGAATATCTTTCTAAGTATCTTTTAGAAGAAGAAAGAGTTGTTGGAGCAATGCTTGACTCCAAAAAATTAGTACCTGAAGGGAATGGTAGATACAAGTATACAGTAACAAGTTTTAAGGTTTTTCAATTAGATATTAACCCTGTTGTTTCAATTAGGGTAGAGAATGAAGATGGCATTTTAAGAATGAGTGCTCTAGATAGCACATTGGATGGATTAGGTATAATAGATGACTTTAATCTTATTTTAAAAGCGAATTTGCAGGCAACTGATATTGGATTAGAAGGAGAGGCGCTTTTAGGAGTATCTGTGAGCCAACCCCCTCTTTTGAAGCTGGTACCAAGAAGAATTCTAGAATCTACTGGTCATTCGGTATTAAATGGGATTTTGTTGGGTATAAAGTCCCGGGTTCAACAGCAATTAGTCAGAGATTATTTAGATTGGTGTGAATTTAATAAGATTTGATTTTTTTAAAAAACTTTTTCTATGAAGATTAGTAATTCCATTTTCTTTGATAATTGAAAGATGGTCTTTGGTACCATAACCTTTATTTTTAAATATTAAGTATCCTGAGTATTTTTTTTCTAGCCTCTCCATTAAATCGTCTCGAGATACTTTTGCAACTATGCTTGCTGCAGCTATCGCAATAAATTTAGAGTCTCCTGATACTATATTTTTTTGCATTCCATCCCATGGCCTTAATAACAATGGGCCATCAATTATTAGTTCAGATGGTTTTTCTTTTAATTTTTTTAAAGCTCTTATCATTGAAAGTTCTGTTGCAACTCTTATGCCAAGCGTATCTATTTCTCTAACCGAAGATTGCCCAATTCCATGATCTGAAGAAAGTAATAAAATTTTTGGCACAAGTAATTTTCTTTTTTTCGGAGTTAATTTTTTACTATCTGTCACCCCAAGTTTTTTTAAAATAAATTTATTTTTTTCAGTTAATACTACAACTGCTGAAAAAACTGGACCAAAAACTGCGCCCCTGCCAACTTCATCTATCCCAACTTCAGATACATTATTCAATGCTTGCTGAAGATCGTCTTCTTTTTTTTCTTGCATTGTTTAACTCATCATTGGATTCAATTTGATCCTTCCCATCTAAAAATAAAACTTCTTCATTGTTATTATTATTTTTAGTTAATTTATCTTTGGAATTCTTATTTGCTTCAACATTAATCTTAATCTCATTTATTTCTTTAGATTTTGATATTATTTTTTCTTTTTTTGCTGTTGTTTTTGTATTGTCTAAAGTTTTTTCTTTTTTATTAATATTATCCTTTAAACGCACAAAATTATTGCTAATGAGATATTCTTTTCCTAACTTTATTAGCGGATTAATACCTAATTGACTGTATACAATTTTCTCATCATTAGTAAGATCAACAGTGATTGTATTTTTTTCTTTTGAATTTGTTGTATTCGTATTTTCATTATCTTGTTCTTTTTTATCATTAGAAACTTCTTTATTTAGGGCTTTGGTTTTATGGGATTCCTTTTCTATTATTCCTTCTTGCTTTTCATTAGATTGAAGTGTATCTATGTGTTCAGATTTTATAATGTCTGAATTATTTGTTTTTTCTTCTATGTTCTCAATTTGTAGATTAGAAGTTCCAAAATTAAATTGATTTTCTATATGCCCTGTACCATTGCAATTATCACATTTTTTACCGAATAATTCATATATATTTTGACCTTGTCTTTTTCTAGTTAATTCAACTAAACCTAATTCAGTAAGCTGAGCTATTTGAGGCCTGGCAGAATCATCTTTTAATGCTGCAGTAAAATGCTCAAGTAGCTGAAATTGATCCCTTCTAGATTCCATATCGATAAAATCTACTACGATAACTCCTCCAATATTTCTTAATTTCATTTGTCTTGAGATTTCAACTGCGGCTTCGCAATTCGTCCACAAAACAGTCTGTCTTGAATTGGCGGATCTTGTAAATGATCCAGAGTTCACATCAACTACTGTTAGAGCTTCAGTAGGTTCAATAATTATATAACCTCCTGAAGGAAGTTCTACTCTAGGTTGAAGAGCTTTTTGGATTGTTTTTTTGATTTCGTATTTTTCTAAAATATTTTGGTTTGCATCATTTTCGTGAAATTTAATATCTACTTTTGATTCACAATTTATTAAAAAATCTTTTGCCTTTTCAACTGATAATTTGCTATCAATAATTATGCTTTTAGTTGATGATTTAATATGATCTCTTAAAATCTTAAGAGAGAAATCATGGTCTCTTTTTATTAAATTTGGTGGATTAGAAGTTTCAGTAACTTTTAAAATATTTTCCCATTGTTGAATTAAATTTTCTAAATCTTCAATAAGTAATTCTTCTTTTATTTTTTCGGCTTCTGTTCTAAATAGTAATCCTGTGCTAGGTGGTTTCATTAGAACCCCAAGAGCTTTTAAACGGCTTCTTTCTGTTTCTGTGTTAATTTTTCTAGAAATATTTACTCCTTGACCATATGGCTGTAATATCAGGTACTTTCCAGGAATTGAAATACTCCCTGTTAGTCTTGGCCCTTTAGAACCTGTTGGTTCCTTGATTATCTGTACTAGAACTTTTTGTTTTGGTTCCAATAATTCAGTTATACCTAATATTCCTTTTTTGAGCCTTAATGGACCAAGATCCGATACATGGATGAATCCATTTTTTTCACTTTCACCAATATTTATGAAAGCTGCATCAATACCAGGGAGAACATTTTCAACTGTTCCTAGAAAAATATCGCCAATTTGATATTGACCTTGTGCGACGATTAATTCATCAACTCGATCATCTGTGAGTAGTGCTGCAATTCGCGCCTGCTCGGCGATGATAATTTGTTGAGACATATAATTGATTCTGAATGGTTTGGATTTTGAAAATCATTTAAAGTCAAGAGTTAAATTTTCTATCTTTAAAGAAAGCAATTATTTATAGCTAGTATATTTTACTTTTTTAATTAAAGTTAATAGCAATAGTTCTGCTATTTATAAGGCTTTAGAAGACTTTCAAACTATTTGAAATTGAATTCATAGCTATGATTATCTTATTATTTAATCATAACTACGATAATTTTAACATTTAATCACCACTAAAGCACGTTGATACATTATCCTAAAATGGTTGGATTTTTTATCAAAAGTGGTTCAAGTAAACGAACATTATTTAAAACTCAAAACAGGTTATTTATTTCCTGAAATTGCAAAAAGGGTTAAGATTTATTCTCAATCAAAAAATAGTTCTGAAATAATTAAGCTTGGTATAGGAGATGTGACGGAACCATTACCTAAAGCATGCAGAGATGCCATGAGTAAAGCTTTAAATGAAATGGGCACAACACAGGGTTTTAGGGGTTATGGACCAGAACAAGGTTATTCTTGGCTTCGGGAAAAAATATCTGAGCATGACTTTATTTCAAGAGGCTGTAATATTTCAGCTGAAGAAATCTTTGTTTCAGATGGTTCGAAATGCGATAGTAGCAATATTTTAGATATTCTTGGAACAGAAAATTTAATTGCTGTAACAGACCCCGTTTACCCTGTTTATGTTGATAGTAACGTTATGACAGGAAGAACTGGAGATTCTCTCGAAAATGGGACTTATAAAGGATTGACTTATCTTGCAATAAATGAGGAAAATAACTTTTTGCCAGAGCTCCCTAAAAACAAGGTTGATATTTTATATCTTTGCTTTCCAAATAATCCTACTGGAGCAACAATCACAAAAAAGGAATTAAAAAAGTGGGTTGACTACGCTCTTCAAAATAAATCTTTAATACTTTTTGATGCGGCTTACGAAGCATTTATTCAAGATGATGATATTCCACATTCAATATATGAGATTGAGGGAGCAAAGGATTGTGCTATTGAATTTAGATCTTTTTCAAAGAATGCAGGATTCACTGGAGTTAGATGTGCTTTTACAGTAATACCTAAAAATCTAAAAGGTTTGAGCTCAACCAATGAGGAAATTGACTTATGGCCTCTTTGGAATAGGCGACAATCTACAAAGTTTAATGGAGTAAGTTATGTGGTTCAGAGAGGAGCGGAGGCTGTTTATTCTCTTGAAGGGCAGAAGGAAGTGAAAGGATTAATTGATTTTTATATGGAAAATGCAAAAATCATGAAAAATAAACTTCAGACTGCAGGATATAAAGTTTATGGTGGGGAAAATGCTCCTTATATCTGGATTAAAGTTCCTGATCAAATGACATCTTGGGACTTTTTTGATTTCCTCCTTCAAAAAGTTAGTGTCGTAGGCACACCTGGGAGCGGATTTGGATTAGCAGGAGAGGGTTATTTTCGTTTGTCAGCCTTTAACTCACGATCAAACGTCATTGATGCAATGGAAAGAATAATTAATATATAATAATTATTAGTACAATTTAGGCTCACAAAAATTTAATGTTATCTATAAAGTTAGAACAAAGTATAAGTAATAATTCAGCAGTTATTGAAAAGAAACCTGCTGAATTAAAAAATAAATCTCCAAAATATAAGGTTTTACTTCATAATGACCCAGTTAATTCTATGGAGTACGTAACTATATCACTACGAGAAGTTGTGCCGCAATTAAGCGAACAAGATGCTATTGCCATAATGCTAGAAGCACATAATACAGGTGTAGGTTTGGTAATTGTTTGTGATTTAGAGCCAGCAGAATTCTACTCAGAATCATTAAAATCAAAAGGAATTTCTAGTTCAATTGAGAAAGAAGATTAATAACCCTTGAATTTATTATTTAGAATGAGCCAATTTTCTTTCTGATAAAGGACGGACTTTTAAGGATTCTTCTAATGGGGACTTTCCATATTCTCTTTCAAGAATATTTATGACTGTTTTACCAAATTCATCTTCTCTATTATCAAAAGCTTCTAAGCAAACCTGACCAAGTTTTTTTCCTAATGAGCCTGGATTCCATAGAAGCTTTCTCGCCGTCCAGGGCATCATGCTCATTGGATTGTAATTAGGCTTTAGAATTTTATGATCTAAGGCATACTTCTCAAGAAGAGTGTGAGGTTGCAAACCTATAAAGAATATAGCTGGGTCAACTAAGCCTTTACCAAAAATATTTTCTAGTTCTCTATGGTAAGCAATTGTTTGTCTGATTGTGCTTGGCGTTTCATCAAAAACATTGAATGAATAATTGACTGAAACATGGTTCTTGAATCCTGATTGGACTAGCATTCTGCAATTATTTAATACGGTTTCAAGGTCATACGCTAATCTCATTTTTCTAACAAGTTCTTGGGATCCCGAAGTGATACCTATCTCGAAGTAGCTCATGCCTGTATCAACCATAAGCTGAGCTAGTTCAGCATCAATATTATCTGCTCTGATATATGCAGCCCAATTGATATCGTGCCAGCCTTGATCCTTAATAGCTTGCAAAAGTGTTTTTGCATCTTCAATATGTTTTTTGGCTGGAATAAACTGTGCATCTGTGAACCAAAAGCCCCTTACTCCAAGATCATATAATTGTTTCATTTCTTTGATTACTTCATCAACAGGATTAACTCGAACCTGCTTCCCCTCTACAACCGTATAAACACAGAAACAACAATTATGAGGACAACCACGTTTTGTTTGCACCCCTACATAGTAATCTCCTCCTTCTATATACCAATTGAATTCAGACCATATTGATTTGATATATTGATAGTTGCAGGCAGTCTTAACAGTGCCTGAAGGTTGTTCATGTATTAATTTGTTCCGGGGTTTTTGTCCAGCAAAATAACATCTTTCTTCCTCTATAGAATCTCCCCTAATGATTTTCTCTATTAAATTCTCTCCCTCTCCAACAGAAATAACAGTTCCTTTTGGAAGGAGATTCCCTAATTGTTCATAGAAGACACTAACAGCCCCACCTCCTAAAATTACTTTTACATCTTTGTTGTATTTTTGTGCTCTTTTTAGACCCATCTTGACTAAAGAAGTATTTCTATATATTTCTCCATAATGTGATGCAATTAATTTCAATCCTCCCCATGAACCTCTAATTTTTTTAAGGATATTTTTTGAATAGAAAACCTCAAAAGAGTTTTGTAGGGGATTACCGCTCCTGCCATCAACAGGCGCATAAATTTGTATATCTCTCCATGAGAAAATGATTAAATGAGGTCTAAATTGATCAATTTTTCTAGCTAAGCTTTTGGAAACTTTATTAGATGGAATTATTGCTAGATCAATAAATTGTTGCTCTATATTTGGAAAACATTTATGAATATGGTCTGCTAAATAAATAGGTCCTATTGGAAATATTGGATTGCATGGCAGCCTTACAGTTAGGATTTTTCCATAGTAGTTCCTATGGTAAGTTTTTTTAATTAATTTTTTGAACTTTAAATTAAAATTCATGCCATTAAATTTAATGGGTTTATTTCCTTTAAGAATCTAACTACTTTATTACTAATTTGGCGAAATTAAAATTTTTTAAAAGAAATACATCTGAAATTTTTTAATTTCAAATTTCAAAATTATGTTAACTAAGAATTTTTTTAGAAATTTTAATCTAATTTGCTTTCATTTCATAAAATCTCTAATTAAGTGATGTGTGTATTTTTTATTAAAAAAACATAATGGGAAGAAAAGAACTTATTTTTATAGAATCATAAATTTAAGTTGAAAATGATTGTTTTTCAAATTTGCTTTTGAAATGCCGATAATTGGAATTGAACCAATGACCTACTGTTTACGAGACAGTTGCTCTTCCGCTGAGCTATACCGGCAATATTAAAAAATTTATATTTTCATATAAACTTAATTTATAAATCCTAATAATTTATGTCAAAAATAGATCCTGAATTAAAAAAAAAATTATTAAAAGAATCTCAAGCTCCTTTCAAGGGATTAAGGAGAATATTATGGATAGCTTTTAGTGGTTCGGCATTATTAGGACTTCTAATAATGCTTTCCAAGATTGCAAGCGGTAGTGAAGTTCCACAAAGTAATCTTTTTATACAATTGGGTGCTTGTATACTATTCCCAACTTTATTATTCTTTGATAAAAATAAAAATTTATAAGTTAAGTCATTGATTATTGAGTTAATGTTCTTTTTTTAGTAACAAATTTGAATGCTTCTATTATGTCTCCCTCTATCCAGGAAGAGAATTTATCGCAACCAACTCCACATTCAAATCCTGTATTTACTTCTTTTACATCATCCTTAGATCTTTTTAAAGAGTCTAAATTACCCTCAAAAATTACTTTATCTGATCTAACAACTCTAACTGAACAATTTCGTTGTAATTTGCCAGTTTGTATATAACAGCCTGCGATGGCTCCTTTGCCAACTGCGAAAGTAGCCCGAACTTCAGCTGAACCCAGTGATTCTTCTACAAGATCAGGTTCAAGTAGACCTTCCATAGCTAACTGAATATCTTCAAGAAGTTTATAGATGACCTCATATTCCCTTATGTCAACATTATTGGCATCAGCTGCTCTTTTTGCTCCAGATGCCAATGAGGTGTTGAAACCAATGATTACTGACCCTGATGCAGCTGCGAGATCTATATCCGTCTCAGTTATTTCTCCTGGAGCAGAGAGTAGAACTCTTACTTGCACTTCATTTTTTGGTAATTGTTCTAGTGATCCCAATATCGCTTCAACACTGCCTTGAACATCAGCCTTGAGAATTAGGTTTAATTCTTTTAATTCTCCATCAATTGCTTGAGTTGACAAGGATGACAAACTAACTCTTCTAGAGGCCATTTGCTGAGCTAATTTAATAGCTCTGGCATCTGTAGCTCTATCTCCCACAATAGTTCGAGCAGTTTTTTCATCAGGGTAAACTTCGAATTCATCACCTGCAGTGGGAACTTCACTGAATCCTAGTGCTTCTACTGGGAAGGATGGTCCTGCTTCTTTGATTCTATTGCCATGTTCGTCAACCATTGCTCTAATTTTTCCAAGAACTGAACCTGCAGCTAAAACATCCCCAGATTTTAAAGTACCATTTTGTACTAACAAAGTAGCTACGGGTCCTTTTGCTTTATCTAGGTGTGCTTCAATAACAGTACCTTTAGCGGCTCTGTCAGGGTTGGCTTGCAAATCTTCAACTTCTGAAACTAATAAAATCATTTCGAGCAATTTATCAATATTTTGTTTTTTAATTGCACTAACTGGAACCATAACAATATCTCCTCCCCAATCTTCAGCAATTAAATCTTTTTCTGATAGTTCTTGCTTAACACGTTCTGGAGAAGCACCTTCTTTATCAATTTTATTTATTGCAACAACAATTGGAACTTTTGCAGCTCTTGCATGACTAATAGCCTCAAGTGTTTGGGGCCTGCAACCATCATCTGCTGCTACTACAAGAACAGCTACATCAGTAACTTTGGTTCCCCTTGCTCTCATTGCTGTAAAGGCTTCATGACCAGGTGTATCAAGAAAAGTTAATTTTTTCTTTTTAGATTCATGTTCAAATTCAACTTGATAAGCTCCTATATGTTGGGTAATGCCTCCGGCTTCTCCCGAAGCCACTCTTGATTCTCTGATGGAATCTAAAAGGCTTGTTTTGCCATGATCAACATGCCCCATTACCGTAATAACAGGTGGCCTTTTTATAAGACTGTCAATATCATCAGATTCAATCATGTCTACCGTTTTCTCCGCCGCTTCTTGTATGTCATCTTGTAAAACAGGTACTCCAAATTCTTCTGCAACTGTCTCGATAGTTGCCAAATCAAGTGATTGAGTTACAGTTGCATTTATTCCTTTAAAGAAAAGAGATTTGATTATTTCAGAACTTTCAAGACTTAATTTATCAGCTAATTCTTGAACTGTTAAATTTTCTTCGGGAACTATTATCATCTCAGGCCTCACTTGCTTGGCCTCTTTAGCAGCCTTTAATTCTAGAGCTCTTCTTTTCTGCCTTTGCCTTGTGGTTTCTTTCTTCTTCTTCTTAAATTGTTTTATAGATTTTTGAGATTTAGTATCATCAGACTTTTCTTTCTTTGGTCGCGCCAAACTAGCTGATAATATTGAAATTTTCTCACCTGAGTATCCACTGGTTTCAGATGTTAGTGAATCATCATTCTCTCCAATAATATGAACTTTCTGTCTTTGTTTTTGGGGATTTTTGTTGCGTAATGCTTCGAGTTTTGCACTATCGTCCCAATCTGTCCTGCTTGGTTTTTTTGAACTATTTGTAAAAGATCTATGAGGTGGTTTTTTGGTATTTAGTCCGGGATTTACACGACTATTGGGAGCTTTTACCTTCTGTTTAGGTAACTCAATCTTTTGTTTTTCATTTTTCTGAGTACCTAGTTTCTCTTTATCAGATTTATTAGTTTTTTGAAGTTGCAAAAGTTCATTAGGTGATACAGGTTTCCTGATTCCAGTTGAATTTTGACCATTGAATTTTGAACCTGGTCTATTAAGATTATTCTGTCTAACGGAACTTCCTTTTCTGAAATTACCACTTGGATTATTTGGGTTCCCAGTTCTATTAGGATTAACTTGCCTATTAAATGAGCCAGGTCTTACTTGATCTGTTGGCTTGTTTTTTAAAGCTGATCTGTTGGGAGAACCAGGTCTATTGGGCATACCAGGTCTATTAGGCATACCAGGTCTATTAGGCATACCAGGTCTATTATTCATACCAGGTCTATTAGGCATACCAGGTCTATTAGGCATACCAGGTTTATTAGGACTACCATATCTGTTTTGGGGATTTTGCTTAAAAGAAATATTTTGCTTATTAAGATTTTGCTTATTAGGATTTTGCTTGTTAGGTTTAATCTTTAAATCGTCTCTTCTTATAGGAGCTCCTACGAGTTCAGGGGTGTTTATCTTATTATTTGTTTTAGAGTTGTTGGTAGTTTGATTAGTTTTATTTAGGGGTTGTTTTTTCTCCCCTGAGAAGTAGATGTTCTGTTTAGATTCTTTCGAATTGTTATTATTAGTTAAATTTTTGGGCTTTTCAATTAATTGAATGGGTTGTTTGACTGGACTTTTAATAGGCAGATTGGAGTTGTTTCGGAAATTTTTCTTGTCTGAGTTAAAATTTTGAGAAGGTTGATTTTTTAAAGGTTGATTTTTTAAAGGTTGATTTCTAAGATTTTTTTGAGGTTGTGAATTGGCAACAAAATTTGGTTTATTGAGATTTTCAGCTTGAATAGGAATTCTTTGTGGACTCTCAGGTTTGTTTAGAGGTTTAATTAATAATGGTTTTTTGTTTGAATTGTCTTTGAAAGTTTTCCCATTTATGGAAGAGATTACAGGAGATTTATCGGCTTTTTTTTGTTCGAAATTCTCTTTTTTAATTGAAGGTTTATTAATGGAAAGTATTTTTTTATCGGAATTTTTTTTATTAATAAGGTTTTTAATTTTTTTTGCATCCTCTGCAGTAATTGAACTACTATGGCTTTTTACAGAAATTGAGAGTTTTTGAGCAGCATCCAATATATCTTTATTTTCCAGATTTAGGTCTCTGGAAAGTTCGTATATTCTTATTTTATCGCTGATAGTCATTTAATCTGGTTTTACTCTTTTTAAGATTAAAGAGAATTTAATTATATTATATTCTCTAATTAGGATAGTCATTATAACTTGCAATTTCTTGTTCAAAAATCTCTATAAATTCAGGCTTTAAAAATGTTTTTAAAGATTTTTGAAGCTTTTTTTTGATCTTTGAATCTGAATAACATTCTTTTGACTTGCAAATGTAAGCTGATCGTCCTATTCCCTTTTGAAACATGATGCCTTGCTTATGATCTTTGGTAATCTTTAAAAGATTTTTCCTGTCAAATTTTTTTTTACATGAGATGCATATACGCAAAACAGGGTTTTGTTGCGTCACCGTTTTCTTTCCTCTTTAGAGGATATTTGCATATCTTGAGTAGTCTCTAATTTGTCATTTTCTGAGAATTGTTCTTCTTCAAATTGTTCTTCTCCATATTCATCATCATCTTCAGGCAGTGGATAAAGCTCTCTAAGTCTCGCCTCTTCCGCAGCACGTTCAGCTTGTTCTGCTTCTAATCTTTGCTCAGCTTCTCGCTGGAGAGTCTCTTCTTCTTCCCTTTGAATAATTAATTCAGAGACTGCTGCATCTTCTGCTTCCTGATCATATTCATGGGAGTTTTTAACATCAATCTTCCAGCCAGTTAATCTTGCTGCAAGTCTGACATTTTGACCTTCTCTACCAATTGCGAGACTCAATTGATCAGGTGGAACTAATACGTGAGCATGTTGTCCTTCTGGATCAACTAGTCTTACTAAATCGACTTTTGCAGGACTTAAAGAATTCAAAATATACTGTATTGGATCTGATGACCATTTAATAACATCAATCTTTTCTCCTCTTAATTCATTAACAACTTGTTGGATTCTTGCTCCTCTAGCCCCAATACAAGCACCTACAGGGTCAACTTCTTTTTCAACACTATCAACAGCTACTTTTGTTCTTGGACCAACAGCTCTTGAAGGAGGATTTGCTTCTCTTGAAACTGCAACAATTTTAACTGTTCCCTCTTGAATCTCAGGAACTTCATTTTCAAATAAATATACAACTAACCCAGCATTTGCTCTACTAACAAAAAGTTGGGGCCCTTTTCTAGCTATTTCGCTAACTTCTTTCAAAAATACCTTGAAGGTTGCATTTGCTCTATAATTATCATTCGGTAATTGATCTCGCTTGGGTAATTCAGCCTCTACCTCAGGTCTGCCAATGCCGGAACTAACTCCCATAATTACAGATTGCCTTTCAAATCTAATTACTCTTGCAGTTAGAACAGGATCTTCCAAATCTGCAAACTCTTCTTGAATCATTTTTCTTTGTTGATCCCTTAACTTTTGGGCTAACACTTGCTTTGTTGTTGAAGCAGCCATTCGCCCAAAATCCTCTTTTTCTGGTGTAACGTCTAAAACAACTGTGTCGCCTATTTGAGCATCTTCAGCAACTTGTTTGACTTCTAATAGAGATATTTGATGATCCTCGCTCTCCACTTCTTCAACAATTATTTTACTCGATAATATTCGATAACCTTCTTCATCTAAATCTAATCCAACATCAAAATTACTAAAATATTCATCGTCAAATGGATCTTCGTTAATCCCAATGTAAAAAGTTTTTCTATATTTTTCGTATCCTTTTAGTAAAGCCTCTCGCAAAGCTGCCTCAACTATACTAGAAGGTAACTTTTTTGCCTCACTAATATCTTCAATGAGATTGTTTAAACCGGGGAGAATAACTAATGCCATCTATGATGGGAAATTGAATAATGGTTGAAAAAATAATTAATCTTTTAATGTACAAAGACTAATTCTTAGTACTTCATCAAAAGGTATTTTTTTTATCTTACCTTTTATGTTAATGGCTAAAAAATCTTTAGACTTTTCATAAAGTAAACCATTCAGAAATTTTATTTTTGAATTCTTTTGGTTTAACTCAACATTAACTGGAAAACCCTTAAAAGTTTTGAAGTCTCTTTCTGAGGTTAATTCATCACTGACCCCTTGACTACTAATTTCTAAGACATATGAACAATTTAAAAGATTTGATTTTTCTATTTCTTCAGATGCTGGAGTATTAAATATTGCACAATCATCAAGTGAAATGTTACTTCCATTGGTTTTTTTTATAGTGATTTTTAAAATAATTGGATTTTGATTAGTTTGGATATTTAAATCGCAGATTTCTAAATCCCATTCTCTTGCAACTTTTTTTAATAGAATTTCAATTTTACTTTTGTTTTCTTTATTCAAATTTATTTTTATAAATTGATTTAAAATAATTTTCACATAAAAAAAAGTTTTTTCTATAAAAAATTCAAAAATTTGTATTTTATGGATGTAAACAAAAAAACAACAATAATATATTTCTTCAACTAGATTTGGTCTACAGACCAAAAAACTATTAAGTAAATGAAATTTCCGAAGATTAAATTTACTAATTTAATCCAAACATTCATTATTTTGTGTTTTTGTTTACTAAATTTCTCTCAAAAAACAGAAGTTTTAGCTTTGACTTCTTCTGATACTCATAATTTTGTATCAAATGCCGTAAAAAATGTAAGTCCTGCAGTTGTAAAAATTGATACTGAGCGGTTGGTAGAGAGGCAACAATTTGACCCTACTTTACTAGACCCTTTATTAAGGGATTTACTTGGAGAACAAGGAATGACATCTGAGAGGGAGAGAGGCCAAGGCTCCGGCGTAATTATTAATGAGAATGGTTTGGTTCTTACAAATGCTCATGTAGTAGAGAGAGTTGATAATGTCTCAGTAACTTTGGCTGATGGAAATATTCGTGATGGTCAAGTTTTGGGAACAGATGTAGTAACTGACCTAGCTTTAGTAAAAATTGAGGAGCCTACATCTTCTAGTTTTGCACCTCTTGGAAATTCTGAAAATCTTGAAGTTGGAGATTGGGCGATTGCACTAGGGACCCCCTATGGTCTTGAAAAAACAGTTACTTTGGGAATTGTAAGTAGTTTACATAGAGATATTAATAGCTTAGGATTCTCAGATAAAAGGCTTGATCTTATTCAGACAGATGCCGCAATAAATCCAGGGAATTCTGGAGGACCACTTATAAACTCAAATGGTGAGGTAATAGGAATCAATACTCTGGTTAGAAGTGGACCTGGAGCCGGTCTAGGTTTCGCAATTCCTATAAATTTAGCTAAGAGTGTTTCTGATCAGCTTCTTAAAAATGGAGAAGTTATTCATCCATATTTAGGCGTCCAATTGATTTCTTTGAACCCTAAAATTGCTAAAGAACATAATCAAGACCCCAATTCATTAGTTCAATTACCTGAAAGAAATGGAGCTCTTATTCAATCAGTCTTACCTAATAGTCCTGCTGAAAAAGCTGGTTTAAGAAGAGGAGATTTAGTAATAGCAGCCGAAAATATCTCTGTAGAAGAACCTAAAGCTTTACTGGATGAAGTAGAAAAAGCTGAGATAGGCAAAGTATTTCTCTTAAATGTCTTAAGGGATAACAAAGAAATAAGGATTAATATCAAACCGGAACCACTTCCAGGTTTGACATAAATCACCCATTGAAATTTAATAATCTATAAACTTAAAAAAAGATTTTGGACTCACAAACTCAAATGAAACAAATAGTTGCTGATGCAGCAATTAAAGAAGTTAAGAGTGGCATGATACTAGGATTAGGATCTGGATCTACGGCTGCGCTTATGATAAAAAGCCTCGCTGATGAAATTCGTTCTGGTAAATTACAAAATATTAGAGGTGTTGCAACTTCCTTCCAGTCAGAAGTTTTAGCACTCAAACTCGATATCCCTCTTATTGATTTAGCTTCTGTTTCACAAATAGATCTTGCTATTGATGGGGCAGATGAAGTTGATCCAGGATTTCAACTAATAAAGGGCGGAGGCGCATGCCATGTAAGAGAAAAATTAGTAGCATCTAAAGCTAATCAATTATTAATTGTTGTTGATGAAACTAAACTGGTACAAAACTTAAATCAATCTTTTCCTTTACCTGTAGAAGTTCTTCCAAATTCTTGGAAGCAAGTTCAGGAATTAATTTCAGAAATGAATGGCATTTCTACTTTAAGAATGGCGTCTAAAAAAGCTGGTCCAGTTGTTACTGATCAAGGCAACTTAATTTTAGATGTATTATTTAATGGTGGTATTAAGAATCCAAAAGAAATGGAAATGCAAATTAATAATATTCCAGGAGTATTAGAAAATGGATTATTTGTTGATATTACAGATAAAGTATTAGTTGGTAAAATCGACGATAATATCCCTGTTGTTTATTCTCCTTCAAAAGTTAGTTGATCATCAAATCTTATTTTTACAGAGTAAGCGTGACTATGTAAGCCCTCACTTTCTGCAAGATTAATAATATCAAGACCATTAACTTTTAAACTCTCTTCATTAAATTCTATTATTGAAGTATTTTTCATAAAAGTTTCAACTCCTAAAGAACCGCTAAATCTAGCATTTCCTGATGTTGGTAAAGTATGGTTTGGTCCAGCCAAGTAATCTCCAACAGCTTCTGGTGTCCATTTCCCTAGAAATATTGCACCTGCATTCTCTATACCTTCAAGAATCTTTTGAGAATCTAAAGCTAAAATTTCTAAATGCTCTGGAGCAAAGTTATTGCTTAGTTCAATGCATGATTCATAATTTTCGCAAATTACAATTAATCCCCAATTTTTTATTGATTGCATACAAATTTCTTTTCTTGGATGATCAACTATTCTTTTTTCAATTTCTTCCAAAACTTTTTTTGCCTGGTCCTTTGATGTAGTCAAAAGTATTGAGGAAGCTAAGGGATCATGTTCTGCTTGTGCTAGTAAATCAGATGCTATGTGTGTGCTTTGAGCTGTTTCATCTGCAATTATTAATATTTCACTTGGACCTGCTAAAGAATCAATTCCTGTAGAGCCATAAATTAGTTTCTTAGCAGTAGTTACATAGATATTGCCAGGACCTGAAATAACATCTACTCTATTGATTTTTTTTGTGCCAAATGCTAAAGCAGCAATTGCTTGCGCTCCTCCAATTCTAAAAACTTTATCTATTCCTGATAGGTAAGCTGCGGCTAAAACAGTTTTGTTTATTTCCCCTTCTTTATTCCCAGGAGATACCATTAAAATTTCTTCCACTCCTGCCACTTTTGCAGGTATTGCATTCATTAATACGGTGCTTGGATAAGCAGCTCTACCTCCAGGAATATAAATTCCTGCTTTTTTTACTGGTCGCCATTTCCTTTGGACTAAATCACCATGTTTACCTTTTATAGTGAAGGACGATGGAATTTCTTTTTCATGGAATTTTTTAATTCTTTTATGGGCGATTTCAAGTGAGCGTTTTAAATTGCTATCAATTTCATCCCAGGCATCCTTTAAGTCACTAGTGCTAACTTGCATAGGGTTAGGATTGAAGCCGTCAAATGTTCTTGTATATTTTTCTACAGCTTGGTCTCCATAAGTTTTTACCTTCTGAAGAATTTCTTCGACAACAGCATTTATCTCTTTGTTGTTTTCTGAATTAGTTC
Organism: uncultured Prochlorococcus sp.; assembly: GCA_902534675.1. Taxonomy (GTDB): domain Bacteria; phylum Cyanobacteriota; class Cyanobacteriia; order PCC-6307; family Cyanobiaceae; genus Prochlorococcus_A. Next base: position 63,830 of record CACAQQ010000001.1, on the reverse strand, counting down.
GAGTAGAAATCCTTTTTAATTCTTGGATAGCCTCTGTTTTATTATTTATGATCTTCATATTCTAAATTATTCAAATTAAAAGGCTCAATATGAAATTTAGCAACATGTTTAAATTATATATGATTGATTAGTTGTCGATGTATTTGTTATGATGAGAATCTTATATTTATAAAACCTCTGTGGCCAATAACAAATCAGCAAAAAAGAGAATACAAATTGCCGAAAGAAACCGTTTAATAAATAAATCATACAAATCTACAGTTAGGACTTTGACTAAGAAAACCTTAGAAAATTGTGAAAAATATAAGAAAGACCCTAATGAAGGTAACAAAAACTTGGTAGAAAAAAGTTTGAATAAAGCATACAGCTTAATTGATAAAGCAGTTAAAAAAAATGTTCTACATAAGAATAACGGTGCTAATAAAAAATCAAAAATTAACAAGCTTGTAAAAACTATCCTTGTAGAAAAGTGAAACGGTAGATTTTAGGATGAGCGATATTGAACTTACAGACTCTCACTGTCATTTAATATTTAAGAATTTTGAGACAGACCTCGAAGATGTTGTTTTAAGATTGCGTTCAAAAGGTGTAAAAAAATTAGTTCATGCCTGTTGTGAATTTACAGAAATTCCAAAGTTAAGAAAATTATCTCATCAATTTAACGAAATTTATTATTCAGTTGGGTTGCATCCGCTAGAAGCAGACAAATGGGAATTAAGTTCCAAATCTCTTTTAAAAAACTCAGCTCAAGAAGATAGTAGAGTTGTAGCTATTGGGGAATTAGGCTTGGATTTTTTTAAAAGTGAAAATAAAACTCAGCAAATTGATGCCCTCATACCACAAATGGAGTTGGCTTACGAACTTGAATTACCTGTAATAATTCATTGTAGAGATGCTGCAAATGAAATGATTGAAGTATGTAATCAACTTCGTAAAAAAGATAAATGTCCTAGAGGTGTACTTCATTGCTGGACAGGAACCCCAAAAGAAATGAAGCAATTTTTGGATCTAGGTTTTTATATAAGTTTTAGTGGAATAGTGACTTTCCCAAAAGCACATGAAATTCATGAGTGTGCCAAAATAGTACCTAGTGATAAATATCTAATTGAAACCGACTCACCCTTTTTAGCACCTGTTCCATACAGGGGTAAAAGAAATGAACCTGCATATGTTGAGGATGTTGCTAATTTTATAGCAGATTTAAGATCTAAGGAATTAACAACAATTGCTAATGAGTCATCAAAGAATGCTGAAGATTTGTTTAAGTTTGGCTTGTAAAGTTAACACCTAAGCTGTTAGAATTTGAAATTACTGACAATTTTTCTTAATTTTTAAGTTTTTACTTTTTTTAGTTAATGTTTTCCATTAATCTCAATTTTTTAAGTTCTTATTAAATTGATTAATTTGTTGAAATCGAGATCTAATTATTGGTTTCAAATTAACATAAAAGTCAAACAACTTAAGATTAAGTAGATTTAAAGTAACATAGTAAATCTCACATAATCTCAGGTTTCTTGGATGAGCAGTAGCGCTTTACAGGTAGCAAAAACAGCTACTTATCTACCAGATTTAGTTGAAGTACAAAGAGCAAGCTTTAAATGGTTTTTGGAAAAGGGTTTAATAGAGGAATTACAAAACTTTTCCCCCATTTCTGATTACACAGGTAAATTAGAACTACATTTTATTGGCGAAGAGTATAGGCTAAAAAGACCAAGACATGATGTTGAGGAAGCAAAAAGAAGAGATGCAACATTTGCCTCCCAAATGTATGTAACTTGCAGATTAATTAATAAAGAGACAGGGGAAATTAAAGAACAAGAAGTATTTATTGGTGAATTACCATTAATGACTGAAAGAGGAACTTTTATCATTAATGGTGCCGAAAGGGTAATAGTTAATCAAATTGTTCGAAGTCCAGGAGTATATTTCAAAGATGAACAGGATAAAAATGGTCGCAGAACGTACAACGCAAGTGTTATACCTAACAGAGGAGCTTGGTTAAAGTTCGAGACTGACAAAAATAATTTGCTTCATGTAAGAGTTGATAAAACAAGGAAAATTAATGCTCATGTTCTGATGAGAGCTATGGGACTTTCTGATAATGATGTAGTTGATAAACTTAGGCATCCTGAGTTTTATCAGAAATCAATTGAGTCGGCCAATGATGATGATATTAATTCAGAAGATCAGGCCCTGCTTGAGCTTTATAAGAAGTTACGTCCAGGTGAACCTCCCTCTGTTTCTGGTGGACAACAGTTATTACATAGTAGATTTTTTGATCCTAAAAGATACGATTTAGGCAGAGTTGGTAGATACAAAATAAATAAAAAATTGAGACTTACCGTACCTAATGAAGTCAGAACACTTACCCATGAAGATGTTCTTTCAACAATTGATTATTTGATTAACTTAGAATTGGATATAGGGGGGGCTAGTTTAGATGATATTGACCATCTAGGAAATCGAAGAGTTAGATCTGTAGGAGAACTTCTCCAGAATCAGGTGAGAGTTGGACTTAATCGTTTAGAAAGAATTATTAAGGAAAGGATGACTGTTGGAGAAACAGACTCTCTAACTCCCGCTCAATTGGTTAATCCTAAACCTTTGGTTGCTGCTATCAAAGAGTTTTTTGGATCCAGTCAATTAAGTCAATTTATGGATCAAACTAATCCTCTTGCTGAATTAACACATAAGAGAAGAATTTCAGCCCTTGGTCCTGGAGGCTTAACAAGAGAAAGAGCTGGCTTTGCGGTAAGAGATATTCATCCTTCACATTATGGAAGATTATGCCCTATTGAGACTCCTGAAGGGCCAAATGCGGGACTTATAAATTCTTTAGCTACCCACGCAAGAGTAAATGAATATGGCTTTATTGAAACTCCATTCTGGGAAGTTAAGAACGGTAAAGTCAATAAAGTAGGTAATCCTATCTATCTTTCTGCTGATTTAGAAGATGAGTGCAGGGTAGCTCCAGGAGATGTTGCAACTGACAAAGATGGAAATATACTCGCAAATCTTATACCAGTAAGATACAGGCAAGATTTTGAAAAAGTTCCCCCTCATCAAGTTGATTATGTGCAGCTCTCCCCCGTTCAAGTAATTTCAGTTGCTACTTCACTTATTCCTTTTTTGGAGCATGATGATGCGAACAGAGCCTTGATGGGATCAAATATGCAGCGTCAAGCTGTTCCATTACTTAGGCCAGAAAGACCCTTAGTTGGAACAGGTTTAGAATCTCAAGTTGCTAGAGATTCGGGCATGGTTCCCATCACAAAAGTGAATGGTATTGTATCCTATGTTGATGCCAATGAGATTGTTGTTAAAGATGGCGAAGGTAACGAACATTTTCATTTTCTTCAAAAATATCAGAGGTCAAATCAAGATACTTGCCTAAATCAAAGACCAATAGTAAATATTGGAGATCAAGTTATATCTGGGCAAGTTTTAGCAGATGGATCGGCATGTGAAGGAGGAGAAATAGCTTTAGGCCAGAATGTCTTAATTGCATATATGCCATGGGAGGGCTACAACTACGAAGATGCAATTCTTGTCAGCGAGAGAATGGTGACTGATGATTTATATACATCGGTACATATTGAAAAATATGAAATTGAGGCAAGACAAACAAAGTTGGGACCTGAAGAAATAACAAGAGAGATTCCCAATATATCTGAAGATAGCTTGAATAATCTTGATGAAATGGGAATAATTAGGATTGGTGCTTTTGTTGAGAGTGGAGATATTCTTGTAGGAAAGGTTACTCCAAAAGGAGAATCAGACCAACCACCTGAAGAAAAGCTCCTAAGAGCGATTTTCGGTGAAAAAGCTCGAGATGTTAGAGATAACTCCCTAAGGGTCCCAAAGACTGAAAAGGGTAGAGTTTTAGACGTTCGCATTTACACTAGAGAACAAGGTGATGAGTTACCTCCAGGTGCCAATATGGTAGTTAGAGTTTATGTAGCCCAGAGACGAAAAATCCAAGTAGGCGACAAAATGGCTGGAAGACACGGTAATAAGGGAATTATTAGCAGAATCTTACCTAGAGAAGATATGCCTTATTTGCCCGATGGAACACCTGTAGACATAGTGCTTAATCCGCTAGGAGTTCCAAGTAGGATGAATGTAGGTCAAGTTTTCGAATTATTAATGGGCTGGGCAGCTTCAAATTTAAATTGCAGGGTTAAAGTTGTTCCGTTTGATGAAATGTATGGTGCTGAAAAATCACATCAGACAGTGCAAGCATTTTTAGAAGAGGCTTCAAAACAGCCAGGTAAATCATGGGTTTATAATCCTGAAGATCCTGGTAAGTTATTACTGAAGGATGGCAGAACAGGAGAGCCCTTTGATCAGCCAGTTGCTGTTGGATACTCTCATTTCCTTAAACTAGTTCATTTGGTGGATGATAAAATCCATGCTAGGTCTACAGGCCCTTACTCTTTGGTTACTCAACAACCATTGGGGGGTAAAGCTCAGCAAGGTGGGCAAAGACTTGGAGAAATGGAAGTATGGGCTTTAGAAGCTTATGGTGCTGCATATACACTTCAAGAATTATTAACAGTTAAATCTGATGATATGCAAGGAAGAAACGAAGCTCTTAACGCAATAGTAAAAGGTAAACCTATCCCGAGACCTGGTACTCCTGAGTCATTTAAAGTTCTCATGAGAGAATTACAATCTCTAGGTTTAGATATTGGTGTTTATACAGATGAAGGCAAAGAGGTAGATTTAATGCAAGATATTAATCCTAGAAGGAATACCCCATCGAGGCCGACTTACGAATCACTAGGAACCTCTGAATATGAGGAAGATTAAATACTTTATTTAACCCTTTTAATTTAAATTTTCCAAAAATGACAAACAGCAACTTAAGAACTGAAAATCACTTTGATTACGTCAAAATTTCAATAGCTTCTCCACAAAGAATAATGGATTGGGGACAGAGGACATTACCCAATGGACAAGTGGTTGGTGAAGTTACAAAACCTGAAACTATAAATTACAGGACACTAAAACCAGAAATGGATGGATTATTTTGTGAAAAGATTTTTGGTCCATCTAAAGATTGGGAATGCCATTGTGGGAAGTATAAAAGAGTTAGGCATCGAGGCATCGTTTGTGAGAGATGTGGGGTTGAAGTAACTGAAAGCAGAGTTAGAAGGCATAGAATGGGTTACATAAAACTTGCTGCTCCAGTTTCACATGTTTGGTACTTAAAAGGAATTCCTAGTTACGTCGCAATTCTTTTGGATATTCCGCTTAGAGATGTAGAACAAATAGTTTATTTTAATTGCTATGTTGTTTTAGACCCAGGTGATCATAAAGAACTCAAATATAAGCAATTAATTACTGAAGATGAATGGCTGGAAATTGAAGATGAAATCTATGCTGAAGATTCAACTATTGAAAATGAGCCTCTTGTTGGTATTGGTGCTGAGGCCCTGAAGCAATTGCTTGAAGATCTTGATTTAAATCAAGTTGCTGAAGAGCTCAGAGAAGAAATTTCAAATAGTAAGGGGCAGAAGAGGGCAAAACTTATAAAGAGGATAAGAGTTATAGATAATTTTATTGCAACTAATGCAAAACCAGAATGGATGGTATTAGATGCAATTCCCGTTATACCTCCAGATCTAAGACCTATGGTTCAGCTTGATGGGGGAAGATTCGCAACTTCTGATTTAAATGATCTCTACAGAAGAGTTATAAACAGAAATAATAGACTTGCTAGACTTCAAGAGATTTTAGCTCCTGAAATTATCGTAAGAAATGAAAAAAGAATGCTTCAGGAGGCAGTTGATGCTCTTATAGATAATGGGAGGAGGGGAAGGACTGTTGTTGGAGCAAATAATAGAGCTCTTAAGTCTCTTAGTGACATTATTGAAGGAAAACAAGGAAGATTTAGACAGAATCTTCTTGGTAAACGTGTTGACTATTCAGGAAGATCTGTAATAGTTGTTGGCCCCAAACTAAAAATGCATCAGTGTGGTCTCCCAAAGGAAATGGCGATTGAGCTCTTTCAACCTTTTGTAATTCATAGATTAATACGCCAAAATATTGTGAACAATATTAAAGCTGCAAAAAAATTGATACAAAAAGCTGATGATGAAGTTATGCAAGTACTTCAGGAAGTAATCGAAGGTCATCCCATTCTTTTAAATAGAGCACCCACTTTGCATCGTTTAGGAATCCAAGCTTTCGAACCAAAACTTGTTGGAGGTAGAGCAATTCAACTTCATCCTTTAGTTTGTCCTGCCTTTAATGCTGACTTTGATGGAGATCAAATGGCAGTTCATGTCCCATTAGCTTTAGAGGCACAAACTGAAGCTCGAATGCTCATGTTGGCTAGTAATAATATTCTTTCTCCTGCGACTGGGGAACCAATTGTTACTCCCTCTCAAGATATGGTTTTGGGATCTTATTATCTAACGGCTTTGCAACCGAATTATCAAAAACCAAATTTTGGGGATCACAAGACTACTTTTGCTTCATTAGAAGATGTAATTTTTGCTTTTGAAGATAAAAGACTCAGCTTACATGAGTGGGTATGGGTAAGATTTAATGGTGAAGTTGAAGATGAAGACGAAATGAGTAAGCCACAAAAAACTCAAGAGCTAGAAGATGGTTCAAGGTTAGAAATTTGGAACTTAAGAAGAGACAGATTTGACTCACAGAATAATTTAATAAGTAGATTTGTTTTAACAACCGTCGGAAGAGTAGTGATGAACTTTACCATCATTGATTCTGTATCTACAACGTAATCCTTAAAAACTAATTTTCAATCATCTAAAAATCATGACATCATCTAAACCTAAAAAAAATTCCAGAGTACGTAAAGCTACTAAAAACTCAAAAAAGAACAATCCAGTTACAATGCCTGATCTGGCTAAAACGCCCCCATCATTCAAGAACAAAGTAGTTGATAAAAAAGCCTTAAAAAACTTGGTGTCTTGGGCTTATAAAACGCATGGTACTGCCATTACTGCAGCCATGGCTGATAATTTAAAGGACTTAGGATTTAAATATGCTACCCAAGCAGCTGTCTCTATTTCAGTAGATGACTTAAAAGTTCCTGAAGCTAAACAAGATTTGATAGGACAAGCAGAAGAGCTAATATCTGCTACTGAAGAATGCTATAGACTTGGTGAAATTACTGAAGTTGAGAGACACACAAAAGTTATTGATACCTGGACTGAAACTAATGAGAGATTGGTAGATGCTGTTAAAAATAATTTCAATCAAAATGATCCTCTAAATTCAGTTTGGATGATGGCCAATTCAGGAGCAAGGGGTAATATGTCTCAGGTAAGGCAACTTGTTGGTATGAGAGGATTGATGGCTAATCCCCAAGGAGAAATTATTGATTTACCGATAAGAACGAACTTTAGAGAAGGTCTCACTGTTACCGAATATGTAATTTCTTCTTACGGAGCTAGGAAAGGATTAGTGGATACTGCCTTAAGAACTGCAGATTCTGGTTATTTGACAAGAAGATTAGTTGATGTTGCTCAAGATGTAATTGTTCGAGAAGAAGATTGTGGTACAGAAAGGTCAATAGTTGTTGAAGCTGAAGATGGTAAATTTGGATCAAGGCTTCTTGGCAGACTTACCGCTGAGGATATTTTAGATACTGAAGAAAACTTAATTATTCCTCAAAATACTGCAATAGATCCTGCAATATCAAAAAAAATTGAGGAATCATCTATTAAAACGGTAAAAATAAGATCCCCATTAACATGTGAAGCTAATAGATCGGTTTGTAGAAGATGTTACGGATGGGCTTTGGCTCATAATCATCTAGTTGACTTAGGAGAAGCAGTGGGAATTATTGCTGCTCAATCAATTGGAGAACCAGGGACTCAATTGACAATGAGAACTTTCCATACAGGAGGTGTATCGACTGCTGAGAGCGGAGTGGTGAGATCTAAGATTGCTGGTAAAGTCGAATTTAGTTCGAAAGCAAAAGTTAGAGGATATAGAACTCCTCACGGCGTAGAAGCTAAACAAGCAGAAGTAGATTTCGTATTAAAAATAGTCCCTCAAGAAAAAAATTCTAAAAAGGCTCAAAAAATTGATGTCTCAAGTGGATCACTTTTATTCGTAGATGATGGTGAAGAAATTAATTCTGATATTACAGTTGCTCAGATCATCGCTGGTGCAGTGAAAAAGAGCGTTGAAAAAGCGACAAAGGATGTTATCTGTGATTTAGCTGGTCAAGTTAAGTACGATAAAGTTATTCAACCAAAGGAGGTGACAGATAGGCAAGGAAATATTACGTTAAAAGCGCAAAGATTAGGTAGATTGTGGGTTTTAGCTGGAGATGTCTATAACTTGCCACCTAATGCAAGACCTGTTGTCTCATCTGGAAAATATGTAGATGAAAATACTGTTTTAGCAGAGGCAAGTCAATCAAGTGAGTATGGCGGTCAAGTTCGTTTAAGAGATTCAATAGGAGATTCAAGGGAAGTTCAAATTGTTACTACTTCGATGTCTATATCTAATTTTAAATTAACTGAAGAATCTTCTCACTCAGGTCAAATATTTCATTTGGAATCTAGTGATGGAATCTCTTATCGTTTGAACACTTCACCTGGTAGTAAAGTAAGTAATGGTGAGGTCATAGCAGATTTAAGTGACGAAAGGTTCCGTACAAAAACTGGCGGTTTAGTAAAATATTCACCTGGATTAAGTGTCAAAAAAGCAAGATCGTCTAAAAATGGCTTTGAAGTAAGTCAAGGGGGAACATTACTCTGGATTCCTCAAGAGACACATGAAATAAATAAGGATATATCACTTCTAATGATTGAAGATATGAAATGGATTGAAGCAGGAACGGAAGTTGTAAAAGATATTTTTAGTCAAACATCAGGAATTGTTACTGTGACTCAAAAAAATGATATTCTCCGTGAAATAACTGTAAGAAATGGTACTTTTCATGAGTGCGATGATGAAGAGGTTTTGAGTAGATTTACGGAAGAAGGTCATTTAGTTAATCCAGGCGAAAAGATTTTAGACGGTGTCGATAATCAAGAAATTCTTTTCGTCCAGAAATTAGAAACTCCTAAATGTAGAGGTTTATTATTAAGAACTGTAGAAGAATTTACTATTCCTGACCAGGCAGAATTACCTCAATTATCTCATGTTAATCAGGAAAAAGGACCACATTTAGGTCTAAAAGCTATTCAAAGGCTTACTTATAAAGACGGTGAATTGATTAAGTCAGTTGAAGGAGTTGAATTGCTTAGAACGCATTTAAGCATTGAAAGCTTCAATGCCACGCCTCAAATGACTATAGATGTAGAGTCGGTTGAAGATAAAAATGATGCATCAATAAATAGATTAAATTTAGTAATATTAGAATCTATTCTTGTAAGAAGAGATACGATATCCGATTCTAGTCATGGATCAACTCATACAGAATTGCAAGTCAAAAATGACCAAATAGTTAAGGCTGGAGATGTAATAGCTACTACACAAATTCTTTGTAAAGAAAAGGGATTGGTTCAATTGCCTGATATTATTGACGACGAGCCGATAAGAAGACTAATTGTTGAAAGAGAAGAAGACAAAATTAAAATTAATATTAGTGAAAAACCAGTCGTTAAAGTAGGTGATCGTTTAGTTGATGGTGATCTTGTTAGTGCATCTGAAAAATCAACTTCTTGTGGAGAAATTGAAGAAATTTCTTCTAATTCAGTAACCTTAAGACTTGGTAGACCTTATATGGTCTCTCCTGATTCAGTTTTACATGTCAAAGATGGAGATTTAGTGCTCAGGGGAGATGGGTTGGCTTTACTTGTTTTTGAAAGGCAAAAAACAGGAGATATTGTTCAAGGATTACCTCGAATTGAAGAGTTGTTAGAAGCTAGAAGGCCTAGAGATTCAGCAATTTTATGTAAGAAATCCGGGATAGTTCAAATTAAAAAAGGTAATGATGAAGAGTCAGTTTCGTTATCGATTATTGAAAAAGATGATTTAGTTAATGAATATCAACTATTAATTGGAAAAAATATAATGGTTAGTGATGGACAACACGTTACAGGAGGAGAAATTTTAACTGATGGCCCAATTAATCCTCATGAATTATTAGATTGTTACTTCAACGACTTAAAAGATCAAAAACCTCTTATAGATGCAGCTCGAGAATCTATATCAAAACTTCAAAGAAGTATGGTAAATGAAGTCCAAAACGTATATAAGTCGCAGGGTGTTGCAATTGATGATAAGCATATTGAGGTTATTGTCAGACAAATGACAAGTAAAGTCCGCATAGAAGATGCTGGAGATACGACTCTATTACCTGGAGAACTTATAGAATTGAGGCAAGTTGAGGATACAAACCAAGCAATGGCAATTACAGGCGGTGCTCCAGCAGAATTTACTCCTGTTTTGTTGGGTATAACCAAAGCCTCTCTCAATACTGATAGCTTTATATCAGCAGCTTCATTCCAAGAAACTACAAGAGTTCTTACAGAGGCTGCAATTGAAGGTAAGTCTGATTGGTTAAGAGGCTTAAAAGAAAATGTTATCATTGGTAGACTAATACCTGCGGGTACTGGTTTTAGTGGATTTGTAGAAGAATTGGCCTCAGAAGCTGGCCCCCATCCTGATATCCTTGCCGAAGAATCTGGTGGATATAGAAGAGCACAAAACTTAAGGCCAGATTATACAGTTGACATGCCACAAACACCTGCTGTTAGCTCTACTGCAATACTTGATGATCCAAGTGATGAAGATTTGGAGACTACCCGAAATCGACATGGAATCGATCCATCTTCAAGTAACTTTGCTGCCTTTGCAAGACCTAGTGCTGAAAATCAATTCTCCGAAGATCAACTGCCAGATCCTGCCGCATTGGAGGGATTGCAGGAGGAGGGCCTTTTGTCTGATGAATAATATATCTATTATTATTTTTAGTGACTAGAATGGATTTTTAAATTTGTTAGTGATGATTAAGCCAGAGGTTGTACCCAAAAGAAAATTACCCCGTTATGGATTCCATTTTTATAATGAAAGACTTAATGGAAGAATGGCCATGATTGGTTTTATTGCGCTTATTCTTACGGAATTCTTTCTAAAACATGGTTTGCTGTTATGGTGAAAATAATTTTAAAATAAAGACTACTAAATTTGAAAAATCTTCTTGGAAGTAGTATTAAGGATTTAGAAAATGTAGCTTTAGATTATGGTCAGGCTGCTTTTAGGGGTCGCCAAATCTACAATTGGATTTATAACTATAGAAATAAGAACAAAAATATTGATCAAATAGAAGTTTTACCTTTAGATTTTAGAAAGAAGTTAAAGGATGATGGTTTTAAGGTAAGTGAGCTGATTATTAAAGAAAGAAACTTAGCAAACGATGGCACTTTAAAGTTATTACTTTCCACAGATGATAATGAAAGTATTGAGTGCGTTGGTATACCAACTGAAAAAAGATTAACTGCTTGTCTTTCTTGTCAAGTTGGTTGTCCAATGGACTGCAAATTTTGCGCGACTGGTAAGGAGGGTTTGAAGAGATCTTTGAAAGCAAGTGAAATATTAGATCAAATTTTATTTATCGAAAATGAAATGAATAGAAAAGTTACTAATATTGTTTTTATGGGTATGGGTGAGCCCCTTCTAAATATTGATAACTTACTTTTGTCAATTAGATCTATAAATGAGGATTTTCAGATCAGTCAGAGAAAGATAACTGTAAGCACAGTGGCGATTCCAAAAATGATAAGCAAATTATCAGCAAAGTCTTTTCAAACTTTAGGTAATTGTCAATTTACATTAGCAATTAGCCTACATGCCTCAAACCAAAAAATAAGAGAAACGATAATACCTAGTGCAAAAAACTATGATATTAAATATATAATCGAGGACTGTAAAAAGTTTGTGAGAGATACTGGTCGTAGGGTAAGTTTTGAATACCTAATGCTAAATGGGGTGAATGATAATTTAGAACATGCTTATGAATTGAGTAATTTGCTAAAAGGTTTTCAATGTCACGTAAATTTAATTCAATATAACCAAATTGACGAAGTTGAATTGAAACGAACCTCTTTAAAAAATCTCCAATTATTTCAATCTAAACTTATTAATAATGGCATCGCTGTTAGCCTTAGAAAAAGCAGAGGTCTAGATAAAAATGCTGCTTGTGGTCAGCTAAGACAAAATGCAAGAAATAAATAATATTATCTAATAAAAATTTTTTAAAAATCTCTTAAACAGGTTATTATTGATTAAATATGATTTGATTCTTTGGGTTTTATTAAGACAAAAATTTTACCATTCGCTATAGTCGCACTCTTTGGGATTGCCTTCTTTGCGGTAAGTGCAAGAATTTGGTTGCCAGGAGATATGATGTCTCCTGCCCCCATGAATTAATATTTTTAGTTTTTTAACAATGACGAAAAATGAGGATCCTAAAAAAGAAAGCCTAGCGGAAATTGCGGTTGATCCAGATGTTTTGGCAAGAGAATTGGCTTTAGAGATTGAAATAGATCCTTTAGAACAAATTGACGAAGATGCTTTTTCAAAAAATTTAAATATTAGTCAAGAGTGTGATGAAGCTTTGAAATTGCTAAAAGGTAATAGAGAAGAAAGAATACAGGGATTAAGAATATTTTGTGAGTATAGAGATTCAAGATCTTTCCCCCTTTTATTACCATTACTTGATCAACCTTGCCCTGTTGAAAGAATGAGTGCTGTATATGCTTTAGGTCGTAATCCATGTCCTAGCGCAGTCCGGAAACTTGTCAGTCTTTTGAGGACAGATGATAATGCTTATGTCAGAAGAGCAACTGCATGGAGCTTAGCTAATTATGATAACCAAATTGTTTTAGAACCATTAATAAATGCTTTAAAGAATGATGTGGCTGCAGTGAGGTTATGGTCATCAAGTTCTTTAGCTGAAATTGGAAATGTTTCTTTTGAGAACGCTCAATTAGCAGCAGAACAACTTTTAATAAGTTTAAAGATAGATAATGAATCAGGTGTAAGAAGCAATTGTATTTGGTCATTGTGTAGGTTGTACGAAAAATTAAACAATACATACCAAGAGAGTTTTGTTGATGAGTGTACTAAGATAGCCCTCTTTGATAAAGAGCCATCTGTTATGGAGGAAGCAAAAACTGCCCTTGATTCCATGGGGATGCAAGGTTTTTATAATTAAAAATCTTAATTTTTTACAAGAACACTAGATAACTAATTAATTTATCAGATATTCAATATAAAAATTAAAATTAATTAACTTGTACCAACTGAAACAAAATATTTTCGTTATTCTATATAAAGTAAAAGTACTCAATACTTGAATTTAATGCCTCAAAAAACATTGAGATTCAAAATTCATCAAGACGGAAGAGTTGAAGAGACTGTTGAGGGATTTAATGGTAATTCATGCAATGAAGCTACAAAAAATCTCGAAGACGCTCTCGGTAAAGTAACAGTTAAGAATAAAACTTCTGATGCTTTCATCTCTAATCAAAGTGAAAACTTAACACAACTAAATAACCAATCTAATGTCACATTTTAGTACAATTAAAACTCAGCTCAAAGAAGTAGAGCCATTAATTAAGGCTTTAAATCATTTTGGTTATAGTATTAATCAAGAAGAAAAGTTTGTAAAAGGATATAAAGGTCAATTCACAGCCGTTGATATAAGTATGCATTTACCTGGTGATACCCAAGTTGGATTTAAATGGGATAACAATTCTAATGCATATGAATTAGTTACTGACCTTGATCTATGGAAATTTGAGATTCCAGTAGAAAGATTTATCTCAAAAGTTACACAAATGTATGCTTACCAAACAATCATTTCTAAAACGCAAGAAGATGGATATCAAATCGTAGAGCAAAAAAATAAAAATGATGGTTCTATTGAATTGGTCTTAACCAAGTGGGAAAACTAATGTCAAGATATGGATTTTACGGATCCATTTAAAAATACTGAAGAAAATATTGAGATCACAGGCTATGAGCCCGTTTTAGGTGGTCAGTTAGCCGAAAAAGCTGTATGGGTTGATGAATCAAAGTGTATTGGTTGTCAGTACTGTGTTCACGTCGCTTCGAACACTTTCACTGTTGATGAATTTCATGGTAGAAGTCGAGCTATTAGGCAAGATGGAGATAGTTATGATGTCATACAAGAAGCAATAGATACATGCCCTGTTGATTGTATTCATTGGGTCAAATTTGAAGAATTAGATGATTTAGAGAATAGTCTAGATAGGGATATGTTTCAAACATTTGGAAAGCCACCGAGAATGAATAAGCACTAATATCAAAAAGATGCAATATCGTAGATTTGGTAGAACCAATCTGAAGATTCCTGTTTTATCTTTAGGTGGTATGAGATTTCAAAAAAGTTGGGATCAATTAGATTTTTCTGAGGTTTCATACGAAGAACAAAATAAAGTAGAAAATATATTAGATCTTGCAACACAATATGGCTTAAGTCATGTAGAAACCGCCAAGTACTACGGAACTTCTGAGGTGCAATTAGGGATGTGTTTTAAGAATACTAAGAAAATCCCAAATATAATCCAAACAAAGATTCCACCAAATAGTGATCCGGAAATTTTCAAGAGAGATGTTATGGAAAGTATTGAAAAATTAAAAGTTAAAAGAATTGATTTGCTTGCAATACATGGTATCAATACTGCTGAACATTTACATCAGGCTATTCGAGATGGAGGTTGCATTGATATTTTGAGGAATTTTCAAAAAGAAAATTTAATTGGATCTATTGGATTTTCAACCCATGGAAAATCTTCACTTATTCAAAAGGCCATATCAACAAACTTATTTGATTATGTAAATTTGCACTGGTATTTCATTAATCAGGAAAATACAAAGGTTATTAATTTAGCCAATAAGCATGATCTTGGGGTTTTTATAATAAGTCCCACTGATAAAGGGGGACATCTTCATACTCCCTCAAGAAAAATGTTGGAATTTTGTAAACCACTTCATCCTATAGTTTTTAATGATCTTTTTTGCTTAAGAAATCAAAATGTCCATACTTTGAGTGTAGGCATTGCAAAAGAGACAGATTTTGCTCTGCATTTAGAAGCTGTCTCGTTGTTATCAGAATCTGAGAAGTATGTGCCTAGGATAATTAACAAATTAAGGCAGGAATCAATTAATTCCTTAGGTTTAGAGTGGCATCAAAATTGGAACAGAAATTTACCAAGTTGGGAATATACTCCGGGAAATATTAATATTCCTGTTCTGCTTTGGCTTTCAAATTTAATTGATTGGTTGGGTATGGAAGGATATGTAAGAGCTAGATATCAATTGCTTGGTAATGGAAGCCACTGGTTCCCAGGATTCAACGCGAATTTACTAGATGTAGATGTTTCTGAAGGGCAATTATTGAAAGTATTAGAAGGTCATATAAATCCAAAAAAAGTTATAAAAAAATTGAGAAATTTAAAAGAAAAGTTTGGAGATAAGAATGCTAAAAGATTATCAAGAAAATAATTTCATAATGGATTTTTTTCAGGTTTGCCGACTTTTCTTGGGTAAATTTCAGGACAAAAATTCTTTGGCTGAATGAGAATAATATTTCGGGTGCCTTTATTTCTTGGTAATAGTATCTCTTTTTTATCTTTAACTTTTCCTTCTAATTTTTCTAAAGTTTTATCTAGATTTTTGCTTTCTTGATTCGTCCATTTGCCACAATATAAAACTCCAAACCCTTCTTTTTTTAACATTGGTAGTATATATTCTGAAACTGTTGATGGATTACTAACCGCTCTAGTTGTTGCAATATTAAAATTATTTCTCATTGACGATTGGTGGGCTAAATTCTCAACACGATCATTGATTACATGAATATCGTTTTTGAAATTGATCTGCTCAACTAAAATTTTTATTGCATCTGTTTTCTTTTTCAAAGAATCAATTAGGTATATCTCAGAATTAGGATGAGTTATTGCATAAGCTAAACCTGGGAACCCACAGCCTGATCCAATATCTAAAAATTTTTTATTATCAAAATTAATATTCGTGAAAGCTTTGAATGGCCAAATGCTGTCAAAAACTTGAGATACCCAATAATCATCACCATCAGTTAATCTTGTGAGATTGGTCTTATTATTTAATTCTTTAATTTTAATTTGTAACTCTTGAAATAAATTTATTTCTTCTTCAGTTATTAAGGAAAGAATTTCTTCTGGAATATTTTGTTTTTTCATTTCGTTATAAATATGAATTTTAACCATCTATTAAATACATTCTATTTAGTAAAAATTTATTAGAATTACAATATTAATAAAAGATTATTTTGAAAGGGGAAACTTCCTATTACAAAATTTTAGGTGTAAATGAAAATGCATCCAATCATGAATTAAGAAAGGCATTTTGTAAACTTTCTATTGAGTTGCATCCCGATACAACTTCATTAGAAATAGATGTTGCTAAAAGTAAATTTCAAGAAGTTCTTGAAGCTTATGAACATTTAAATAATAGTAATTTAAGGAAAATATATGATGACAAACTAAAAGAAAACTCTAGGATTACAAATAATACTAACGTTTTAAATAATTTAGTAATCGATTCTAATAATCAAAATTTAATAGGAAATAGAAGACCTTTTTCGAATGGAGAATTGTTTTCGTTGTTTCTTTTAATTATCATCATTTCTATAAGTTTAATTGTTGCAATTTTTATTGCTTCTTTTACTGGAAAAGAATTAGAGACAATACCGCTTTGGCTAATTAAATAATTTTAAAAAAAAGTCTGTGAATCACTCTAAAAAACCTATCAATCAAAATTCACTGCAATCATTGGAATTGTGGCTAACTGATTTAGGTGCTGTCAAGGATATTAATAATCCATCTAAATGGTATCTGTTACTTTCAAATTGGAATGCAACTATTATTTTTGAACAAGAAGATTTAAGTGTTATATGGGAAAGTGAAGGACAAGAAACTAAAAGACTATTTTCCTACTGCATTAATAGAGAAGATGTGGAAAATGCAATACTGCAGGGACCTTAAACTTCTATCTAAAGATTGTCTAAGATTTGCCTTATTATCCAATAACTTTTCCCCAATTGATCATCTGTTATACAGAGAGGCGGCAAGAGGTAAATAACATTCCCGAGGGGCCTAATGAATAAACCTTGCTCCATTGCAAGACTCTTTATTTCTTTTCCAATATTATTGAAATAACCTTTTTTCTTCCCGATATCTAAATCGAAGGCAGCAATTGTGCCGGATACCCTTACCTTCTTTATATAAGGTAAGTTTTTAAATTTAATTAGATGAGATAAATGTTTTTCTTCAAATGAAAGGTATTTTTGTGGTTCTTTTTCTAATAAATCAAGGCTAGCGTTTGCTGCAGCGCAACCTAAAGGATTAGCAGTAAAACTATGTCCATGCCAAAAAGTTTTTCTTGGGGAATCATCAATAAAGGATTGAAAAATTTTTTCTTTACATAAAGTTATTCCCATCGGTAAAAATCCACCAGTTAAACCTTTTGAAATACTTATTAAATCAGGAATGATTTTTGCCTTTTGAAAAGCAAAAAGGGTTCCACATCTTCCAAACCCAGTCAATACTTCGTCAGCAATTAACAAAGAATTATTGTTTTTTATAATTTCTGAAACTTTTTTTATAAACTGAGGCCTAACCATATTCATCCCTCCTGCTCCTTGAACAAGTGGCTCAAGGATTACTGCAACTGTGGGAGTTTTAAGTAGAGTTTCTAATTTCTGGATCGCCTTATTTTCTTTATTTTCTACTTCTTCATCGTTCATCCAAGTTGAAGGCCATGGGACTCTTCTAACTGGGAACATAAGATTATCGAAATTCTCATTAAAAATATTTCTTTCACCTAAAGCCATTGCGCCAAATGTATCACCATGATAGGCGCCATCAAAAGCTAATATTTGAGTTCTTGTCTCTCCTCTATTTTGCCATGATTGGAAGGCAATTTTTAAAGCGACTTCCACTGCAGTAGAACCGTTATCAGAAAAGAATAATCTTTCTAGTTTTGTTAATTCACTAAGTCTTTCCGCTAATTTTTTTGCCTGTGGATGTAAGAAATCAGCAAATATAACTTGCTCAAGTTTTTTTGATTGATCAAAAATGGCATCCGAAATATATTCGTTACTATGACCATGAAGAGTTACCCACCAACTACTAATTGCATCTATTAGTTCTTTTTCAGGATCTTTAGTAAATAGGAGGGCATCTTTACCATGAGTTACTTCTATCTGCGGTTTGCTGTTATTGATTTGCGTAAAAGGTGGCCAAATATTTGGGTGCCAATCTTGATTTGGAGTTTTTGAATCCAAAGATTTCATTTAACTTATTTTTGAGTTTAATAGTGAGATCAACTTATTCTTGATGTCTAGTTCTTTCCATAGTATATCTAAATTATTTGAGTCCATTTTTTTGATGTAAGGAAATTCAGCAATTAAAGGAATACCACTAAAATCAACTAGAGTTTTTGGATTATCTAGGTGTTTTTCGCCATTGACTACTAAACCTAAAATCTCAATATTTCTTCGTTTTAAGGCCTCAATACTAAGCAGGGTATGGTTAAGAGTGCCAAGTGAGCTCTTACATACAAGTATTACCGGGAGATCCCATTCTTTTATTTGATCTATTTGCAAAAAATTGCGTGTTATTGGAACCATTAATCCACCTGCAGTTTCTATAATTAGCGAGCCTTGCACTTTTGGCAATCTTAACTTGTCAAAGTTAATAGCTTTTTGATCTATTTCAGCAGCCCAATGCGGAGATAGAGGTTTTGTAAAGACATAAGCTTCTTTTATTATTTTCTCTTTACTTACTTGTGAAAGTTTTTCAACAGTTTGACTATCAGTTTGCGATTCAATCCCACTTTGAATAGGTTTCCAATAAAAGGAATTTAATCCTTTAACGAAAAAAGAGCTTATTAAAGTTTTCCCAATATCAGTATCTGTTCCACAAATTATAAATTTGAAAATATTTTTGTGACTACTCATAATTTCTTTATGATTTGAATCTCAATTTGCCATGAAAGGTTTACTGTATTATTGTAATTCTTTGGCCAAAACTTTTGAATTTCCTTTAACTCTTTCACAGTTTTGCGTTTACAATTTGTTGATTGTGCTCCTACATTTTTAATACTTCTAAAAAGTTTATATACATCTTCAAAATTTTCAAGATAATTAAACTGTTTTGAATAATGTATTTCAGTTGATTTGAAATCTTTTAATAATTTTTTAGAGCAAATGAAATTAAGACCACTATATTCAATATCAATTTTTTTACAGGTATCTTTCCATTCAGGAAAACAATCTTTTGTTGGATATGAAATGATTAAAAAACCTCCAGGTGTTAATTTGCTAAACCAATTTTTTATAATCTTTTCTGGGTTGTTTAACCAATGTATGCAAAAGTTTGATGTTAATAGAGAACAGTTATTTATTTCAGAAGGTAAATCATTATTCAAATCCCATAAAATTTTTTTTCTTGATAATTTATTCTCAAGAAGCATTTTCTTGCTGAAATCAATTCTGGATACTTTTTGGGAAGAAATTTTTTCTATTTCATCTGCTAATAGTCCTGGTCCTGATCCTAGATCTATCCATTCACCTTTTTTTTGAGGATTTAATTCTTTGATAAGATGAATAATCTTTTTTGCAAAAAATTTCTGAATATTTGAATGTTCTAAATACCTATATGCAGCATCATTGAAATTATTTTGTATTTTCTCACTCCACTTTTTACTATCCATTTCAATCGTTAAGTGTATTTCGTAAGATCTCGTATAAATTTAAATTATTCAAGCAATGACCTTGTTGAGCTAATTTAATTAAAACTGGCTTCCTTTCAAGCGTTTTATTTAAGGAATCTAAAAAGTTATTATTTGATTCGTTGTCAAGAATCAAATCATTTTCTGATTTTATAAAAATAATTTTGCAATCTTTTCTTAAAAATACTGGAAAATCTCTATTGATGTAAAGTTCTTTTAAATCACTTAAAAGAAGAGTTTTATTTAAACTCTCTAGACTTTTATAAAAGATATTTTTAAAACTATTATTCATATGATTTGGCATAAATGATCTATATATAAATTCTTTCAACATATCCTTCGGTTCATCTTTTATGATTTTTGTTTCCATTCTTTTTAGAGACCTCAAAATAAAGTTTCTTTTATTACTTAAAGGAAGAAAATTATTAAAAGAATTTATAAGAACAATATGAGTTGCTTCTTTAAAAATTTTTTTTGGCATTAAATGAAAACCAAATGAATGGCATAAAGTCATTCTGATTTCTTTTTTAGATTCGCTTTTAATCCATTTTGGTTGATAATTATTTGTCGAAAAATAGCCCCTTTCATTATCTTGCCAATGCCAATTATTACTTAAAAAATCAACTTTATAATCATCCCAGAAATATTTATTTAGTCCCCACCCATGTTGAGTAATAATTTGTTTCATTTAAACTCTTTTAATACTGCAATGAAATTATTTAGCAGATTAAAATCTAAGTTTCTTCGTATTGTTATTCTGATTCTTGATTGCCCCACTGGAACAGTTGGAGGTCTTATCGCAATTGCTAAAAACCCATTTTCTTCGAGATATTTTTGTAGATAAATTGCTTTCTCTTCTTGGCCAACAATAATTGATAAAATGTGAGAATCTCCCTGAACTGGAAAACTAAAATTTTTAATAATTTCATCTTTCCATACATTCGCAGAAGATAACAAATCATTACCCCATTCTTTATTTTCTAAAATTTTTTTTAAACCTTCTAGTGCCCCAGCAGCCAAAGATGGCGCAAGTGCGGTTGTATACCTAAATGCACCACTTGTTTGGATAAGATATTCTCCAATTTCTGAATTGGAGGCTATGAAAGCTCCACCACTTCCAAATGCTTTTCCAAAAGTACCAGTTATCATAGTTATATCCGAACGGCAATCAAAACTTAAACCCCTGCCTTCAGGGCCCAAGATCCCAATTGCATGAGCTTCGTCAACTAATAATTGAATACTATTTTTTTTGCAAATTTCCGTTATTTCTTTGAGTGGAGCAATTGATCCCTCCATGCTATAAAGAGATTCAACAACAACTAAAATGGAATTTTTCGTGGGGTTAGATTTAATAATTTTATCTTCTAAATCTTTTAAATTATTGTGTGAAAATCGAACCAGTTTTGCTTGAGCAGCTTTGACTCCAACTAATAAAGAGTTATGGATCAATTTATCTGCTATAACGATACTTTTTCTGTTTGCTAAAGTCTGGATGGCTGCTATATTTGCTTGAAATCCGCTTGGGAAAAGTAATACTTTCTCTTGATCAAGCCACTTTGCAAGTTCTGTTTCTAATAATTTATGTATTGGTCTTGAACCTGTAATAAATCTAGAGCTTCCTGAACCAATACCTTCTAAGAGGCTTATTTCGTAAGCAGCTTTTATTAAATCCTTGTCCCTACTTAATCCAAAATAATCATTACTGCATAAGTCTATAAGTTTTTTATTTTGCGAATTTAAACTTAGAAGTTCGAATGGTTTTTTACCTAAAGAAAATGTTTTCAATTTACGGATTCTATTTTTTGGAATTTTTATTTTTTTCATTTTGGCAAAATAAAATATAGTGGATTTAATTAAAAAGATTTAGATTTACTATTAAAGTTTGCAAGGTATTTTTTGTTTATTAATATCTATATAGATCATATATTAAGAAGTTAACTCATCCTCTCTTCAATCACAATTATTGCTTAATTTAGAGGAATATTTCCCCTTTCCGCTAGATGATTTCCAATTAGAGGCAATACGAGCTATTAATAGCGGAAATTCTGTTGTTTTAACGGCACCAACAGGTTCCGGTAAAACATTGATAGGTGAATTTGCTATATATAGAGGTTTATCTCATGACAGCAGAGTTTTTTATACAACACCTTTAAAGGCCCTATCAAACCAAAAGTTTAGAGATTTTGCTAATCAATATGGTGAGGAAAAAGTTGGTCTTTTAACTGGAGATATTAGCATAAATAGAGAAGCACCAATCTTAGTCATGACGACTGAGATTTTTAGGAACATGCTTTATGGCGAATTTGATGAATTTGATGATCCCTTAGAAAATTTAGAATCTGTGATTCTTGATGAATGCCATTATATGAATGATCCCCAAAGAGGTACAGTTTGGGAGGAAACTATAATCCATTGCCCTACTAGAACTCAAATAATAGCTCTATCAGCAACAATAGCTAATGCAGATCAACTACAAAATTGGATAGAAAAAGTTCATGGACCCACAGTACTAATTAATAGTGATAAGAGACCAGTTCCACTTGATTTTCTTTTTTGTAGCGTTAAAGGCCTCCATCCACTTTTAAATAATAAGGGTAATGGAATTCATCCAAACTGTAAGGTTTGGAGAGCTCCTAAAGGACAGAAGATGAGAGGAAAAGTGGGCAGGATAATCCGGCCAAAGTCTCCCTCAATTGGCTTTGTGATCTCGAAACTAGCTGAACGAAATATGTTGCCAGCTATTTATTTTATTTTTAGTAGAAGAGGATGTGACAAGGCTATTGAGAATATTAAAGATTTAACTTTAGTAAGTTATTCAGAAGCAAATATGATATCCCAAAAATTAGACGTTTATCTTAAAAATAATCAAGAGGCAATTAAAGATAAATCTCAATGCGAGGCATTAAAACGCGGTATAGCATCTCATCATGCTGGATTATTGCCTGCATGGAAAGAATTGGTTGAGGAATTATTTCAGAAAGGCTTGATTAAAGTTGTTTTTGCAACTGAAACTCTTGCTGCAGGAATTAATATGCCCGCAAGAACTACTGTTATTTCTTCTTTATCAAAAAGGACAGAAGATGGGCATAGATTATTATTTAGCAGTGAATTTTTGCAAATGTCGGGAAGAGCTGGAAGAAGAGGAAAAGATATCCAAGGATATGTTGTTACATTACAAACAAGATTTGAAGGTGCCAAAGAAGCAAGTGCACTGGCTATTAGCAAACCAAATTCTTTAGAGAGTCAATTCACTCCTAGCTATGGAATGGTGCTTAATCTTTTACAAAGTTATTCTTTAGAGAAGTCTAAAGAATTAATTAAAAGAAGTTTTGGTAGCTTCTTATGTTTAGGTGAAACCTCAGGTGAGAATATAATTCTTGAAAATTTAGATAAGGATTTAAATGAATTAAAAAAAATTACATCTAACGTTTCATGGAAAGACTTTGATGCCTACGAAAAGTTAAAAAATCGTCTTAAAGAAGAGAGAAGACTCTTGAAAATTTTAGAAAAACAAGCAGCAGAAAAATTATCAGAAGAGATCACTAATGCGCTCCCATATATCAAAGATGGAAGTTTAATTTCAATCAAAGCTCCTCAAATTAAAAGAAAAGTTGTTCCAGCATTGATTTGTAAGAAAATATATGAATCCCAAAAAATTAAGAGTTTATTGTGTTTGACAATTGATAATTTATTTATTCTTATAAAACCTTCATACATAGTAAGTATTTTTAATGATTTGGATGTAATTGATGTCTTAGGACTTGATGCCCCAAAGATATATTTTTCTGGAGAGGTATTTAGGGGAGATGACAGGTCGCAGTGTTTTTCGGATCGAATTTTAGAAGTTTCTAAAAAAAATGATTTACAAACTCCACAATATGATCTGACAAAGGAAGTTTTAGCACAACAGCAACAAATTAATAATTTAGAAGAAACAGTCACTGATCATCCCGCACATAGATTTGGAGACTCAAGAAAATTAAAGAAATATAGAAAAAGAATTGTTGATGTTGAACAAGAAATAAATATGAGAAAAAAACTTCTTGGGGATAAAGAAAATCATAACTGGAAAACTTTTACCGATTTGATTAGAATTTTGAATCATTTTGGTTGTTTAAATGATTTGGAATTGACAGAAGTTGGACAAACTGTTGGTGCAATAAGAAGTGAAAATGAATTATGGATCGGTCTTGTTTTAGTTAGTGGTTATTTGGACGATTTAGATCCTCCTGAGTTAGCTGCAATTATTCAAGCTATATGTGTTGATGTAAGGAGGCCTAATCTTTGGTGTAATTTCAAGCCCTCTTTAAAGGTAATAGATGTTTTTAATGAATTAGATGGTTTAAAAAAATTAGTTGCCTCTCAACAAAATAAGTTTCATATTGAAATTCCTATCTATTTAGAAACAGAGTTGACTGGAATTATTTCAGAATGGGCAAGGGGAAAAAAATGGAAAGATTTGGTTTTTAATACTTCATTAGACGAGGGAGATGTAGTAAGGATTATTAGAAGATCAATTGATGTCCTTTCTCAAGTGCAATACTGTATTGGTGTTAGTAATAAATTAAAAAGCAAAGCAAAGCTAGCATTAAAAGCTATTAATCGTTTTCCTGTTTCTGAATCTAATGATCTTATAAAAATCTCTGAAGATATTAATCCTGCAACAAAAAGAATTGACAATAATTCTTAAATTTTTTAATCAAATCATTGAATTAATATTCATGGCTTCATCAAATTCATCTTCGTTTAAATAACCTAATTTAAGTGTTGCCTCTTTTAAGTTTAATGATTCTTTGAAGGCAAGGTTTGCAATTTCAGCTGCTTTTTCATAACCAACTTTTGGCACTATGGCTGTAACCAACATTAGTGAATTTTCTAAATTTAACTTCATTATTTTTTGATTAGGTTCCATCCCATCAACTAATTTTATTCTGAAGTTTTTTATTGCATTTTTAAGTAATTTTAAACTTGTAAGAATATTAAATCCAATAAGAGGCTTATATTCATTCATCTGTAAAGTGCCGCTAGAATTTGCCATTGAAACTGCATATTCAAGACCCATTATCTGGGTGCAAACCATTGATAAGGCTTCGCATTGAGTAGGATTCACTTTACCCGGCATGATAGAACTTCCAGGCTCATTTTGCGGGATAATTAATTCATATATTCCTGATCTAGGGCCAGAAGATAGAATTTTTATATCATTTGAAATTTTAAATAATGCACCTGCTAATATTTTTATCTGACTCATTACTTGAGCTAGACGATCATGCGAGGCCATGATAGAAAAATTATTTTTTGATTTATAGAACATTAGATTAGTATCATCGGAAATTAATTTTATAGACTCTTCACAAAATCCTTTTGGACAATTAATTCCTGTACCAACTGCAGTACCTCCAAGAGGTAAGAAATACAGGTCATTAAGACTCATAATAATTGCATTTTCAGCATCTTTAAGTTGCTCTGACCATCCCGATATTTCTTGCCCAAAAGTAAGGGGCACTGCATCTTGAAAATGGGTTCTTCCTATCTTTATAAGGTCTTTCCATTCTTCACTTTTATTATCAAGGATCTTCGTAAGTTCTCTTATAGTTGGAACTAAATTTTTGATTATTTCATTAACAACAGATATTTGAATAGCAGCAGGAAAAGTATCATTAGTTGACTGAGATTTATTTACATCATCATTCGGATGAATTGGTTGATGACTACCAAGTTCTGAATTTGATTTTAATGCTGCAATATTTGAAATTACCTCATTAACATTCATATTCGTTTGCGTGCCACTACCTGTTTGCCAAACCTTTAAGGGAAACTGTGAATCATGAAGCCCATCAAGTATTTCTGTACATGCCTCTACAATCAAATCTTTTTTTCTTTTATCTATCAACCCTAAATTGAAATTCGCAATTGAAGCAGCTTTTTTTATGAGGGTGAGTG
This sequence comes from uncultured Prochlorococcus sp., assembly GCA_902534675.1. Lineage (GTDB taxonomy): Bacteria > Cyanobacteriota > Cyanobacteriia > PCC-6307 > Cyanobiaceae > Prochlorococcus_A. The sequence goes on along the minus strand of CACAQQ010000001.1, from coordinate 38,150 downwards.
AATAAATTAACTCAATTGGAATTAATTCTTCTCCAATAGAAAAATTTATTATCGATCTTTGTGTTTGAGCACCCCACAAAGCTTCGATGGGAACCTCTATTGTTCCCATACTATCTTTTTCAATTCTAAAGTTTTTTGTCATTATTCCTCTGAAAACACTGGTTTAACTTAGATAAGGTTTTCAGTAATCCTAGATACCTAACTTTTCCCATATTACACTTAAATTATTGAGATGAATTGAAGGATTAAAACATTCTTCTAAGTCACTTTGATCAATAAAATACATTATTTCATTATCACTCTCTATATTTTGTTTGAAATTTCCATTCTGAGTATTCCAGGCCTGATGCGCATTTTTTTGTACTAAGCTATAAGCTTTTTCTCTAGACAAGCCTTTCTCTACAAGCAAAAGTAAAACTTTCTGACTAAAGATTACACCGCCATATATATTTAAATTTTTGAGCATATTTTTTGGATAAACTTGCAAATTGCTCACTATATCTTTCATTTCCCTGAGCATAAAATGCAAGCAGATTGAAACGTCAGGTAACATGATACGTTCATTTGAACTATGGCTTATATCTCTTTCGTGCCAAAGTGGAACATTTTCGAGTGCTGTTAAGACGTAACTCCTCAAAATTCTTGCTAAACCGCTTACTCTTTCACTTCGAATAGGATTTCTTTTATGAGGCATAGCAGAACTTCCTTTTTGCCCTTTTGTAAAGCCCTCCTCAACTTCTAAAACATCAGTTCTTTGTAAATTTCTTATTTCAGTTGCGAATCTATCTAGAGAAGCTCCAACTAATGCAATAGTTTGTACATATTCTGCATGTCTGTCTCTTGATATAACCTGGGTACTTGCTGTATCTGGTTTTAAGCCGAGTAAATCACAAGTTATTTGTTCTACTTTGGGATTCGTATTGGCGTAAGTTCCCATTGCACCGCTTATTTGTCCAATTGCTACAGATTCTTTCACTGTTAATAATCTTTTTTTGTTCCTTATTATTTCTGCTAACCATCCAGCAAGTTTAAAACCGAAGGAAATTGGCTCTCCATGAATTGCATGAGATCTGCCAATCATTAATGTATTTTTATGCTTCCTTGCTAATAATCTGACTTCATTTTCTAGATTCTCAATTTCTTCTAATAACAATTCGCAGGAATCTTTTAACTGAAGAGATAAGCCAGTATCAAGAACATCACTACTGGTCATACCAACATGTATATATCTTCCAGAATCTCCTACAAATTCATTAACGCTTGTAAGAAATGCTATGACATCATGTTTAACTTCTTTCTCAATTTCTGTAATTCTAGATTCATCAAACTTTGCATTTGAACGTATCTCTTTCATGGCATTCTCAGGAATTTTCCCGAGGGAAAAATTTGCTTCACATGCAGCTATTTCAACTTTAAGCCAACTTTGGAATTTTGCGCTTTCAGTCCAGATTTTCCCCATTTCGGGTAATGTGTAACGCTCGATCACAATTTTTATTAATTATCAATTTAAACTTTATAACCAAAATCGAATTATTGCCCTATACCTTAAAGATGTACTTGCCATTGAACATATTTGCCTAATTATTATTTTTATATGTAACATTTTTCTGGCTAATAAAGAAAGCTTAAATATAAATATGTTTACATTTATTCCTTTCGTTAATAATGGGTAATTTTTTAGTTCTAATTTAAAATTGTAAGGTATTAAAGAATTTGGATCTTAATCTAGTAGCAGTTCATTATTCAGTTTTTTTTATTGATTAATAGATGATTAAAAAAAGTAGATTAGACCTTTATCTTCTAAATAAAGGATTATGTGAAACTCGTCAAAAAGCCCAAGGTTTAATTCTTGCAGGCAAGGTTAAAGATATCAATGGAAAAGTATTGGATAAACCTGGACAACAAGTATTAATTGGATCTGAATTTTTTATTGATTCCGAACCTATGTTTGTATCAAGGGGTGGTGAAAAATTATTGGAGGCATTTAAAAAACTTGAAATTGAAGTAAAAGATAAAGTATGTATTGACGCAGGTATCTCTACTGGGGGATTTACTGATTGCTTGTTGCAACAAGGAGCAAAGTTAGTTTATGGGATAGATGTTGGTTATGGACAGACTGCATGGAAGATCAGAAATAATCCAAAAGTCATACTTTTTGAACGAACTAATATTCGAAATTTAAAACCTAATGATCTTTTATCTAGAAGTAATGAATTACCAAATTTTGTGGTTGCTGATTTGTCTTTTATTTCATTAAAGTTAGTTTTTAAATCTATTGGTAATTTATTAGAAGGTGATTGTATTGAGGGGATATTTTTAATTAAACCCCAATTTGAGGTGGGTAAAGATAAAGTCAGTAAAGGCGGTGTTGTTCGCAATCCTAAATTCCATACTGAGGCTATAGAATCTGTTATTAATGTTGCTAGGAATTTCCAATGGAATATAAAGAATTTGATAGCTTCTCCTCTAGTAGGTCCTGCTGGAAATCATGAATATCTTGCTTGGATGACCTTAGGAAGTCAATCAAATACAAATATTAATAGTGAATATATACATAATTTAGTAAAAGAAACTCTTTGAATTAAAGAGCTTCTTCATCCTTGTCACCAGTTCTAATTCTCACAACAGAATCAATTGATGTGATGAATATTTTTCCGTCACCTATCTCTCCAGTTTTTGCTGCTTCAGCAATCGCATCTATGACTGAATTAACCTTTTCATTTTCTACGACAACTTCTACTTTGAGTTTTTGAAGGAATTCAACAGTAAATTCGGAACCTCTATATCTTTCAACTTGTCCTTTTTGCCTTCCAAAACCTCTGACTTCACTAACTGTCATTCCAACAATACCAGAGTTTACTAATGCAATTTTTACATCCTCTAGCTTAAATGGACGTATGATTGCTTCAATTTTCTTCATGATTAAAGATTGAATATTCCTATTTTAATTGTTTTTTGGGAAAACATCCAACATTGAAATATCAGAAAAGCATTTAATATTAAGGCCTGCATTCGTGGCATCTTCAATTAATAATTGGGAATTTGCTTCAGAAATTATTACTGTACTATTTGACAACGCTTCCCACTGATCATTTTCGAAGTGTGTTTGAAGCCATAACATCCCAATTGCGCTTTTAGGTTGGAGGGATTTATTTAAGTTGTTATCGATAGTTACCAAACAAATGTCCATTAAATTTTCATTGAACTAAACACATATAACCCTTTTAACCGACATTATGAATGTTACAAGTGATACAAAAATAGGATTTAACGGCTTTTGACTTATTTATTTGTAATACTTAAGCTTGTTTAGATTTTTGCAGATTTTGATCTTTTTATATAGGTTTAGTAAATAGGTTCTACTAAAAATGAGTACTGCTAAATTAGATGACTCGACGCAAAGACCACTTTATGGTGAAAGAATTATTGAAGAATCAAAAATAATTTGTTTCGATAATCCAAATAAGAAGAGAATTTATGAAATTTCTATCCAGTTACCTGAATTTACATGTAAATGCCCTTTTTCTGGTTATCCAGATTTTGCAAAGCTAAATATTATTTATCAACCTAATTTGAAAGTCTATGAGTTGAAGTCTTTAAAGCTTTATATCAATAATTTTAGAGATATAAAAATATCACATGAGGAAGTTGTTAATAGAATTATGGATGATTTAGTGAATGAAGGCTCACCTCGCTGGATACATTTAAATGCTTCATTTAATCCCAGAGGGAATGTTGCTATGCAGTTAGATATTTTTAGTGGACAGAAAAAAAATTAAAAATTTTTTATTTCTTCTGATAATTTAAAAAATTCTTTTTTAAAACCAATTAGATTTTTATTACTAAGACCTCCAATGGATAACCTTTGTGATTCTTGATTTACCAGAATCCATAATTGGTTAGTTGGTATGAGACTTATTATTGTTCCAAAAATTATTAAAATAAAAGAAAAGTAAATAAATGGTATAGACGGATCATTTTTAATTATTAATCCACTGCTAGGTATTATTTTTTTCAGAGATACTTTTGAAGAATTAACTTCTAAAGGATTGTCATTGATATAGAGATTATTCCCGGAAAAATTTTCTATATTTGAAATTTTAAGTGGACCATTTTCATTATCTATTGTTAAGAGGAAATTTTTTTTAGTATCTAATCCTAATTCAACTAAAACTCCCCAAACTTGATTACCTATTTCAGGAATCTCTTTCAATTGTAATTGATAAAGGATGTTATCTATTTCTATAACAACATTTGATATTGCCCAATCTGCTTGATAAATAGTTAATCCTTTAAACCTAATTGGGTGATTAACTTTGGCGGTTTTTATTTCGTTTAAATTTAGATCTTCAGAAGAGAAATTTAATTTTGAAATAAACTGTTTGGGTATACCATCACTTTCTCGTTCAATAGCAAAATCGACTAATTTTATATTGGCTTTTGTGTTTGTGCTCTCATTAACAAGATCCAAACTTTCTCCAGGCAGTAAATATTGTTCTTTTGATTGACTTGTAAAACTCCCATATGCTGATCCTATAAGTAAGACAATTAATCCAATGTGTACAACTAGAGGACCGATTTTTCCTATTAAACCTCTTCTTGCAGAAATATGACTTTTAAATTTGTATGTTTTCCATCCTCTTTTTTTAAGTAATAAATCTACTTTTGCTATATGGTCTCCATCTTGATTGATTTGGTGACTTGTAGTTAATTGCAGTTTGCTGAATTTTTTTTCACTCTTGTATTCAATCCATTTTAATGAAGCTTTTAATGAAGGGATTTGTCTCCTGAAACTACATGCTGCTAGCGAAATGCAAAGAAGAACTAATGTAAATAAAAACCAAAAGCTTGTATATATATGATCCAATTGAAGTTTTAAGACTTTTTCTCCATCCAAAAATCCAAAAATGGGAGCACTATCGAAATTATCAATATAGAATTTATTATTACTTCCTTGAGGTATAAAAGTACCTAAGCCACTTGTAATAGCTATGAAGATTATCAGCGATATGGCGAATCTTAAACTTGATATTTTTAAAATTAGATTCTTAAAAATAATCATTTAAATCCAATTTGAAAATAAATTTAATAATCCTAAGGCAACTAAAAATATTCCACTCAAGGTGGGAATTATTTGACTAAATTTTCTAAGCTCTAAAAATTTTTTTAAGTTTTCTGCCGTAGCTCCCGCAATGATTAATGGAGTAACTTGACCTACTCCAAAGAAAAATAAAAAAATAATTGAGATTATCGGGTTTTTAGCTTGTGATACCCAAGCCAGAAGAGAAGCTAAAACTGGAGTGATGCAAGGTGAAGAGGCTAGTCCAAAAGTAGTTCCAATTGTAAAAGGTGCTATGAGGGATGGTATTTTTTTTTCTATTTTTTTCAGATCAGGTCCGTTCGGAAACTGAAACTTCAGAATTCCTAATAAATTTAAACCCATTATTATTGCTATTAGAGCAACAATTGAAGTGTAATAAGATGGAATTTGCCCGTATATTTTACCTAAGAATCCACTCGCAGCCCCCAATGCAACAAGTGAAAAAACTACTCCTCCTGAAAAACTAAGAAGTTTAAATTTATTTTTCTCTGTTCCTCCTATGTAAGCAATTGTGACTGGAAGTAATGATAATGAGCATGGCCCAAGACTTGTTAAAAGTCCTGCGCTGAAAACCAAAAATATAGTAAAAGGACCTGGACTATTGAGACCATTCTGCATGAGCAGATTACCCTTTTGAGATAATTCTGAAATAACTAAATTAAATGATTCGATAGCTTAATTTCAATCTTCTGAATTCTAACTAATTAAGAGTCTTTCGTGTATTAATCATACCTATGAATCCTGTCGATTCTAATGAACATCTCAGTAACATCCCAGCAATAAAAAAAGAAGCGATTAATGAATTGCCACCATAACTAATGAAGGGTAGAGGTAAGCCTGTAGTAGGCATTGAACCTGTTGCTACAGCAATATGCATTATCGATTGACCTATTAATAAAACTCCACATCCGATAGCAACTAATTTTGTATAGTTGTTCTTGCACTTGAGACTAATTCTTAGGCTTATATAAGAGAAAACTGCTAAAAATCCTAAGAATAGAATACATCCTAACAAACCAAATTCTTCAGCAAAAATGGCAAAAATAAAATCTGTATACATGAACGGTAGATACTGTAATTTTTGTATAGACAGCCCAAAACCTTGGCCAAATAGCCCACCTGAACCAATAGCTAATAAGCTTTGAACTAATTGAAATCCATTTTCTTGTTGATCTTTCCAAGGATTAATAAATGAAGTAACCCTAAGTTTTTGATATTCGTTATTAAGGATACTAATGCATCCAGTGATGAATCCTAATGAAGCAAATGAGAAAAGAGAGCTAAGTTTTACGCCTCCACATAAACCCATTACCCAAAAAAGAATTCCAGTTAATGATGCGGTACTTAAATTAGGCTGCTTAAGTATTAATAAAATTAATAAACCAAAGGAGAATATTGAAATTAATTTTTTATCATTCTTTATCAGATTCCAATGAGCAAAAAGGTTAGAAGCTTCTAGAATTAGAAAAGGTTTTATTAATTCAGATGGTTGCAGACGTAAATTCCATAGTACTAGCCATCTTGAAGAGCCATTCACTGTAATCCCAGTAATATTAGTTAGAAAAATCAAAAAAAATAAAATATAAAAAATTATTCTTGAAAATTTTAAAAGATTTCTAATGTTCGTATTCAGAACGAAATAAAACAGACCAATGCCTGGAATTGTCCAAATAATTTGTTTTTTTAAAAAATAAGCCCAATTTCCCATTTCTCTACTAGCCACCCACCAACTTGACGACCCTAGAATGAATATTCCTAATATTGACCAAATTCCAACGAGGATAAAGAGGATTTTTGCCTCATAAGGCCATATTGTCCAAGGTAAAGGAAGAATAGATTCTATTAAATTGCTTTGATTAGTTGTTTTACAAAGACTATGGTTTTTTTTTCTTTTAGAAATCTTTTTATATTTTATTTTTTCTTGACTTATCTCCAATTTTTTAAATGTATATTTCCTATTGAGACGTTTAATCGAGATTTTGCCAAGTCTTTTATTTACGTTTTAAAGTGTTAGAGCAATTAATAAAGGTGACTTTTAATAAATTTTTTCTTGAAGAATAAAGTAAAAAATGGTTTATAAATTCATCCTAAATCTTAAGAATTAATTTTTTACAGAAAAAAACTAGCTAAAAGGCACCTCTCCGTGATAGATTCCGTGAGTTTATATACTTACTTCAAACCATACAGAGGGGTTTCTAAACTATGTTCACATCAGTGGACTCAAATAAAAAAAAACTTGAGCATCCTTGTAATGAGAATGTTCAATTTCATCAGCCCTTCAATAATTCGATCATCAAAGAAAGTAAATTTGGCATTGCCAATCAAATAGAAAATTTGCTTTCCCAAAATGATGAATACACAAAATTGCAATTAACAATTTTTGGAATTACTTTTATTTTTTCTATTTTATTAGCATTAATAACTGGAATTTTTCTCGGATTTACTTTTGGTTTAAGTATTCTTATAGGTGCAATTGCCGGTATTTTTTACCTACGTTTGCTTGCTAAAAGTGTAGGGAAACTTGGTAAAGAATCATCAGGTGTATCAAAATTGCAACTATTAGTTCCAGTTTGCCTCTTTATTTTTGCGAGCAAGCTAGGATCTTTGGATATTTTCCCAGCGATGATAGGGTTTTTCATTTACAAACCTTCACTCATTCTTTATTTTTCACGTTCTTAAGTAAATTTTTTTAATCAAAAGTTTACTAATCTTTTATCAAATCAAATGTTCTTTAATTCCTTGCTAACAAATTTTGCAGCATTAGAAGTTGGTCAACATCTTTATTGGCAAATTGGAAATATCAGACTTCACGGGCAGGTATTTTTGACATCTTGGATTTTATTAGGAGCGTTATTAGTTTTCATTTCTTTAGGAACTAAAAAAATGGAAAATGATCCTAAAGGCCTTCAAAACTTGCTTGAATTTCTCTGGGATTATATAAGAGATCTAGCTAGGACCCAAATAGGTGAAAAAGTTTATAGAGATTGGATGCCATTTATAGGTACTTTATTTTTGTTCGTTTTTGTTAGTAATTGGGGAGGAGCTTTAATTCCTTGGAGATTGATTAAGTTACCAAGTGGCGAGTTGGGAGCACCTACTGCAGATATAAATACAACAATAGCCTTGGCTCTGTTGGTTTCACTTTCTTATTTCTATGCTGGTTTAAGCAATAAGGGTTGGAGATATTTCGAATATTATGTTCATCCAACTCCTATTATGCTTCCTTTTAAAATTCTAGAAGATTTTACTAAACCTTTATCACTTTCCTTCAGGCTATTTGGAAATATTTTGGCTGATGAACTTGTTGTTGGTGTTTTAGTATTCTTAGTCCCACTAATTCTGCCAATACCTGTTATGTTTCTAGGATTATTTACTAGTGCAATTCAGGCATTGATTTTCGCAACTCTTGCTGCCTACTACATCGGAGAAGCTGTTGAAGAACATCATTAGCTTTCTTCTAATACATTCAGACTCTTTTACAAATTGTCTGTAATCTGGCAAAATATCTAATCGCGTAGGTCTGAAAAAATCAGACCCATTCTTAAATTAAAAGGATGTCCAAGCGTGTATGACAAAAAAGATTTATCACAAGTATTAAGCTCTTTATTTCAAAATTATGGATTCGATTACTTCCGCTGCATCAGTTGTAGCTGCTGGTTTGGCAGTTGGTCTAGGTGCTATTGGCCCAGGTCTTGGACAAGGTAACGCAGCTCAAGGTGCTGTTGAGGGTATAGCCCGTCAACCAGAAGCTGAAGGTAAAATCAGAGGAACTCTTCTTTTATCTTTCGCTTTCATGGAGTCATTAACAATCTACGGATTGGTTGTGGCTTTGGTACTACTTTTTGCGAATCCTTTTTCCTAAAAGTTAATATTGCTTCTAATCCTTATTAGCAATATTTAAATTTAATTTTTTAACTTCAACCGAATCATATGTTGGCCTTTAATTTTTTTGGTGCTACAGAAGGTGGATTATTTGACATAAATGCCACTTTGCCACTAATGGCGATACAAGTAGTTGCGCTTACTTACATATTAAATTCTCTCTTTTTTAAGCCTGTTGGCAATGTTGTAGAAAAAAGAGAAAAGTTTGTAAGTAATAATATTATTGAGGCCAAAAATAAACTTTCTGAGGTTAAAAAATTAGAAGCTGATTTATTAACTCAGCTTCAAAGTGCTCGTACAGAAGCCCAAAGAATTGTGAGCGAAGCTGAGAATGAGTCTGACAAGCTTTATAAAGAAGCACTAGAACTTGCTAACAATGAAGCAAATGCTTCAAAAGAAAAAGCAAGACTAGAAATTGAAAGTCAGACGTCTGCTGCTCGTGATCAACTTTCTAAACAGGCTGATGATTTAAGCGAACTTATTGTTAATAGATTGATTCTAGAAAAATGAATTTAACTCTTTTAGCTACAGAAGGTTTTGGATTGAACTTCAATTTATTCGAAACTAATATCCTTAATTGGGCTGTGGTGGTTTTCGGTCTTTATAAATTTTTGCCTGGTTTCCTAGGTAAAATGCTTCAAAAAAGGAGAGAAGGAATCCTTCTTGAATTAAAAGATGCTGAAGATCGACTCCTAAATGCAACTCAAGCTTTAGAAAAGGCGAAGAAAGATTTATCTTCAGCAGAAGAAAAAGCTTCTCAAATAAAAGCAGATTCCCTTAAAAGATCTGAATCAATCAGAATGGAAAGTGAGAAAAAAGCGATAGAGGAGATGGCACGAATCAAACAAAGTGCAATCTCTGATGAGAGCTCTGAAGCATCCAGAGCAATTTCTCAACTTCGAAAAGAAGCTGTTGAACTGGCAATTAAGAAAGCGTTAGATTCTTTCCCAAATCGACTTGATAAAAAAACACAAGAAAATTTGGTAACTCAATCAATTAATAATATTGAGGTGAACTAATGCCACTTTTAAATTCAGTTACTACACCATACGCAGAGGCATTACTACAAGTTGTGAATGAAAATTCGCAAACTGAAGAAATGGTTTCTGAGGTCAAACAACTCTTGGAATTAATAAATGATTCCCCTGAATTGGAGAAGGCACTATCCTCTCCCATTTTAGAGACAGATGCTAAGAAGAAAATTATCAATGAAATTTTTTCAAATAAGGTTAATTCTTCTTTACTAAATTTCTTAAAATTATTGGCCGATAGGCAAAGAATTGGAATCCTTACTTCAATTCTTGATAGGTTTTTAGAGATTTACCGAGAAAATAGTAATATTGCTTTGGCAACTGTTACTTCTGCAGTCGAGCTTACTGATGAACAAAAAGGTTTAATTACCAAAAAGATCATCAATATTGCTGGAACAGAAAAATTAGAACTTGTAACTAAAATCGATCCATCTCTTATTGGTGGTTTCGTCGCCAGTGTAGGATCAAAAGTAATTGATGCTTCCCTTGCCTCACAAATAAGAAAACTTGGCTTAACCCTTTCCAAGTAACTTTTAAATCAACCTTAAATTCTTAAATCCATGGTATCTATACGCCCTGATGAAATCAGTTCAATCTTAAAACAACAAATAACTGATTATGACCAATCTGTAAGTGTTAGCAATGTAGGAACTGTTCTGCAAATCGGTGATGGCATTGCAAGAATATATGGCTTAGATCAGGTCATGGCAGGTGAGCTATTGGAATTTGAAGATGGTACCGAAGGTATAGCTTTAAATCTTGAAGATGATAATGTTGGGGCCGTTTTAATGGGAGAGGCACTTGGTGTCCAAGAAGGAAGTAACGTTAAGTCCACAGGTAAAATCGCATCTGTTCCAGTTGGTGAAGCAATGCAGGGGAGAGTTGTTAACCCTCTCGGACAACCAATAGATGGGAAAGGGGAAATTCCAACAAGTGATACTAGATTGATTGAAGAAATGGCTCCTGGAATAATCAAGAGAAGATCAGTGCATGAACCAATGCAAACGGGTATCACATCTATTGATGCAATGATTCCTGTTGGAAGAGGTCAGCGAGAATTAATTATTGGTGATAGACAAACTGGAAAATCTGCAATTGCTATCGATACGATAATTAACCAAAAAGGTCAAGACGTAGTTTGCGTTTACGTAGCTATTGGTCAGAAGTCAGCATCAGTAGCAAACATCGTAGAGGTATTAAGAGAGAGAGGAGCCCTAGATTATACAGTCGTAGTTAGTGCGGGAGCCTCAGAACCAGCTGCTTTACAGTACTTGGCACCGTATACTGGTGCGGCAATTGCTGAACATTTTATGTATCAGGGTAAAGCAACACTTGTTATTTATGATGATCTAACAAAACAAGCTCAGGCTTATAGACAAATGTCTCTTCTCTTAAAAAGACCACCAGGAAGAGAGGCTTATCCTGGAGATGTGTTTTACCTACACAGTAGATTACTAGAAAGAGCAGCAAAACTTTCTGATGCAATGGGAGGTGGGTCTATGACAGCTCTCCCCATTATTGAAACACAGGCAGGTGACGTTTCTGCTTACATTCCAACTAATGTTATTTCAATTACAGATGGACAAATATTCTTGAGTGCAGATTTATTTAACTCAGGATTAAGACCTGCTATTAATGTAGGTATTTCTGTTAGCCGTGTTGGAGGGGCCGCTCAGACAAAAGCAATTAAAAAAATTGCGGGAACTTTAAAATTAGAGCTTGCACAGTTTGATGAACTAGCTGCTTTTTCTCAATTTGCATCTGATCTTGATGAAGCAACTCAGCAACAGCTTGAAAGAGGTAAAAGACTAAGAGAGTTATTAAAGCAACCTCAATTCTCTCCTCTAAATCTTGCAGAACAAGTTGCAGTTGTTTATGCAGGAGTTAAAGGTCTTATTGATGAGGTTCCTGTTGAAGATGTTACTAAATTTGCGACTGAACTTAGGGAATACCTAAAGTTAAATAAATCAGAATTTATAGAAGAGATTCTTAAAGAAAAGAAATTAAATGATGGATTAGAAGCGACACTAAAAGATGTGATAAATGAAGTAAAATCATCAATGCTTGCCACAGTTTAATTTTATTTAAGGAGATACCATGGCAAATCTTAAAGAGATTAGAGATCGAATCGTTTCCGTTAAAAATACGAGAAAAATAACGGAGGCCATGAGACTTGTTGCTGCTGCAAAAGTTAGAAGAGCTCAAGATCAAGTTCTTAAGAGTAGACCTTTTGCAGATAAACTTGCACGGGTCTTAGAAAATATTCAATCTAGAGTAAAATTTGAGGCTGTCGACTCTCCTCTATTATCCAAGAGAGAAGTAAAGAGCATCACTTTGGTTTGCATAACTGCGGATAGAGGTCTATGCGGTGGTTACAACACAAATATAATAAAAAAGGTAGAAATAAGATATGCAGAATTAGTCAAACAAGGGTATGAGCCCAATTTAATCTTGGTAGGGAAGAAAGCTATTGGATATTTTCAAAATAGAAAGGATAGATATGTAATTAAAAGTACTTTCAAAGAACTAGAACAAGTACCCACAGTCAAGGACTCTGAAGGAGTTACGAATGAAATTTTAGCTGAATTTCTTTCAGAAAATTCTGATAGGGTAGAAATTATTTATACTAAATTCATCACTTTAGTTAGCTGCGCCCCTGTGGTACAAACACTATTGCCACTTGACCCTCAAGGAATTGCTGAGGAAAACGATGAAATTTTTAGGTTGACTACAAAAGATAGTAAGTTACTTGTTGAAAAATCAAATATCGAAAAAAGTGATTCAGAGAAGTTGCCATCAGATATTGTTTTTGAACAAAGTCCTGATCAATTATTAGATTCGTTATTACCATTATATTTACAGAATCAGGTACTAAGAGCTCTTCAAGAGTCGGCAGCTTCAGAACTCGCTTGTAGGATGACTGCTATGAATAATGCGAGTGATAATGCTAAAGAATTAGCAAGTACTTTGAACCTAACCTATAACAAAGCCAGACAAGCAGCTATTACTCAAGAAATTTTAGAAGTTGTAGGAGGTTCAGCTGTTTAGCAATAAGATTTAGGATATGCCTGAATACAATATCAAAGTTCAATTTGAGCAAAAAACTTTTAGTTTTTTATGTTCTGAAGATCAAGATATTATTTCAGCGGCAAAAATGAATGGAATAGATTTACCAAGTAGTTGTTGTTCAGGAGTTTGTACAGATTGTGCATCCATGATATTGGAAGGATCTGTAGATCAAGATGATGCTATGGGATTAAATGATGATTTGAGGGAAAAGGGCTTTGCACTTTTGTGTGTGGCATATCCCAAGTCAGATTTGAATATTGTTATTGGTAAAGAAGTTGAAGATGATTTATATAATGATCAATTTGGTAAATATCAAAAATGAAATTAAGTTCAGTTGATTTTTATTTAGATTGGCCAGTTTCAATAAAATTAAAAAATTTAAGGGGATTTATCATTGCAAATTTAGAAAAAAAAGGTGATTTAATTCGTTGGTCAATTGTTGATATTCAAAATTCTATTGACTCTTTTGGAACAAAAAAACTTAAAATTAAAGCTGTCTTAGCTAATTAAAAATATAAATTGAAATATTTTTAATAATGGAAAATTCACCAACTATATTCATTATTCCAACTGGTATTGGTTGTGAAGTAGGAGGTTTTGCGGGGGATGCACTACCTACCGCTAAATTATTAGCATCGGCAAGTGGATGTTTAATTACTCATCCTAATGTTATGAATGGCGGTACTCTTTCTGAAAAAGATAAAAATATTTTTTATGTTGAAGGTTATAGTTTAGATCGACTTGCAAAAGGAGAAATCGCTTTAAAAAGGGTAAAGCAACAGAAAATTGGGATAATTTTTGATTCGTCTATTGAAAATGAAATATTAGTAAGACATTTACAAGTTGCTGATGCATGTGTTTCTACTTTAGGGATTAATGTTCATTCTTATGTGATTACAAAAAAGCCTCTAAACATTGTTATTGATTCTGATTCTTCAAAAATCAGTGGTGGCATAATTGATAATCCTGATACTCTAATTGACGCTGGAAAATATTTAATACAAAAAGGAGTTACTGCAATAGCAATTGTGGCAAAATTTCCAGATGATCCAGATTCTTCAGAAACAAACATCTATCGAGAGGGGAAAGGGGTTGATCCTATTGCTGGAGTCGAAGCAGTAATAAGTCATTTAATAAGCAAATTTTTAAAAGTTCCCTGTGCTCACGCACCTGCTTTAAATCCAATTGAATTGAATGAAAAATTAGATCCTCGTGCAGCTGCAGAAGAAATAGGATACACCTTTTTACCATCAGTACTTATTGGGTTAAGCAATGCACCTAACATTATTGAATTGCCTGCTAAAAATAAATCAATCTCACTACACCCCGATCAGATTGAATCTATTGTTGTTCCTAATGGTGCATTAGGTGGGGAAGCAGTGCTAGCAGGGATTGAAAAAGGTTTAAATATTATCTCTGTAAAAAATCAAAATACATTAAAAGTGACAAATGAGTTTTACAATTATCCCAATCTTTTTGAAGTGGATAATTATTTAGAAGCTGCGGGCATAATTCTTGCTATTAAAAAAGGTATCAATTTAAATTCACTTAAAAGGCCTCTAAATAAAATTCAAAAATATATCTCATAGAGATTAATAAAATATTGCTATTGGAATTCTCTAATCACTTCCTAATGTTTGATTGCTTTTTAAAGCTTTTTAGAAACTGTTGTCTTTAAATTTTTATTCTTTTCAAAAATTCCTTTAAGAATGTTATTTTAAATGGAATCAGATGTCAGAGAATTTAGTATCTTAATGATCAGTTCCTAATTTAGCTTTGACGGTTTCGGAAATATATTTTTACAAACTTTATTAATCTATATACTTACTATATTGAATCTTCAATCATTAGTTTGCTCTTGAATAAACTTCATTCAATTAATTTAGTTGGTAAATATAAATTATTTTTTTTAACAATATCTATTAATGATGTTGGCAAATTAGAATAATTAAAATTTAATCTAAACTTTGAACTTGAAATGTTTGGGATCTTTATGTTAGAAATCTTAAATTTTACCTTGTAAGTTTCTAACATTTTAAGAGTACTAGATTCAATAGGATATCCCTCTCTTAAAATTATAAAAAAATTCACTTCTTTTAAAATTTGATCAAAATTTTTCCAACAGAAAATATCTTTAATTAAATCACTCCCGATAACAAAATCTAATTTGTTTAATTCATAAATTTTTTTGCAATTTTTGATGGACTCTTCAGCCCATTGACTACTAATTCTTTGATTAAATATAATTTTAGGATTATCTAAATCTTCAATCAAGGTTTTTAGCAAATGGCTGCGAATTGAGATATTCTCTTTGTGCTTTTTGTTGGGATTATTGCTTACATAACTAATGGTAAAAGCATAAATTTTGGATAATTCTTCAAGTATTTTTTTATGACCAATGGTAGGTGGATCTGCACTAGTCCCAAATAAAGCAATACTCTTTCTCATTTTACATTTTAAGGCAGAAAACTCATAAAATTATTATTTAAATTCCTATTAGATAAATAAAAATTCATATGATTAAAAATCTCTGGTTCTTTAAAAACAATATTTTGTATCATAATAAAAGGCTCTATAGAAGAAATTTTACTTCTTCTGTATATCTCTTTAGCTGCTAATTTTCCAAGTATTTTTGTTGAATGAACTGCAATTGCTGCTTGAATAATTGCTACTGGTCCATATGGTAATAATGATAGTCCGTTAGTGAAAGGTGCTGTCATTAAAATTACTTTCCTAATAAGGTTGAAAGATGTATTGATACTTACTTGAGTAACTCCCAGAAATAAATTACTAATAGATATATTCTTAAATATTTTTCTGGTAGATTCACTCTTTAAATTTAAGCCATAAATCTTACTTAATTCGCCAATTAATGCAGTATCTATTGCATAACTACCAGCAATATCAAATAAGATAAATGGATTAAGAGCCACTGCTGATGCTTTGATAGTCGAAAATTTACCAATTGTGGACTGAGCTAATTTCTGCCTTCTTTTTAATCTGTGTTCTTTTATCTGTAGAAACAATTTGTCAGCTAATTGCATAGAATTTAATTCCAATAATATCTCTCCATATTGGTTTACTGTTTTTGTTATGTAGTTTTTTAGATTATTTTTATGATTAATAATTATGGGAATGTCTAAATCTTTTGGGAGCTTAAACTTAATATTTTCTATTATTTCTTTTACTTCATTTGTTTTTAAAAGATCGATTTTATTTAATATAACAACAAGTTTTTTCCCATCTTTAATAAAGGAGTTGATTTCCTTTACTTCATTTCTATTAATATCTCCTGCAACTACAAATAAAACAAGATCTGAATTATTAATACGAGAATAGATTTTATCAGGGAATTTAATTTTGCAGAAATCAAAGCCTGGTGAATCTAGCAACTCTATATTTTTTATCGTTTGATCTTTGAGAGTCAATTCCTGCACTTGTATTTCCCTTGTCGATCCATTAATGATATCTGTTTTAAATATGTCTTTTTTTAACAAAGAATTTAAAATAGAGGATTTACCTACGCCTGATTTGCCATATGTGCCAATTCTAATTTTTTTTTCTTTAAGCCTAAAAAGTTGTTGATTAAAAGAAATTATTTCTCTATTAAAAAAACTTTTTTCATAGTTGGTAAGATCTACAGTCTCCCACCAATCTTTTAACATTAAATAGTTGTTGTTAATTTTTATTTGTTTCATAATTTATTTTTTCCACCAACCAGCTAATACAGATAAAACAGCCTCTACACCAATAATTCCCACGAATCCCCCAAATTCATCTACTACTACTTTTACTCCTTTATGATCCTTGTCAAATCTTGTTAATAATTGATCTGCCTTAATCATTTCTGGAATATAGTCAACAGGTTCGCAAATTTCTGATAATAATTTTTTATTACTCCCCTTAATTAATTCTAATAACATGTTTTCACGTTTTACTACTCCTTGTATTTTGTCAACTTTATCCCCCAAAATAACCCACCATGGGGCGTTATCTGACATTACGAGTTTTGAAATTTCATCAAGATTCGAAGACCCATCAAGACAAGGTGCTGAAACCCTAGGGACCATTAAATCTTTAGCTTTTAAATCATTTAATTGAAAAACCTTAAATATCATTGCTGCCTCATCAGCTTCAATCAACCCTTTCTGACTTCCAATTTTTGCCATTTGTCTTATTTCTTCTTCATCAGTTGAAATTTCATTTTCTGCAGTGATAACCGGAAATATTTGCTCTATTAATATTAAGAATGGTCTCATTAAAGTATTTAATAGTCTCAGAATTGGAACAGATAATAATGCAATTTGTAATGAAAATCTTGTGCCAAGAGCTTTTGGGAGTACTTCCCCAACTAAAACAACTAATACATAAAAACTTATTGAAAAAAGGGTTAAGCCATAATTACTATTAATTACAAATGCTCCGTATACTCCTAAAATAAGACTTCCAATTATGTTGAATCCATTATTAGTAATTGTTATTACGGTTAATGTTCTCCCAAGATGTTTCCTAAGTTTAAGGAGTTGATTCGCAGAACTTTTAGGCTTCTGCCTGGAGGCTATTTCTAAAATCCTAATTGAATTTACAGCCAAAAAAGCAGCTTCTACTCCCGAACAACATGCTGATCCAATTAGAATAATAAAGATTAGTAAAATTAAACCGTAAACACTTGGTTCCATTAAAATAGAAATGTCATAAATCTGTTTTAATTCATTCTTCCATTTTTTTTTTAAACTCGCCAATACACAATTTATGTACAAACATAATAAAAAAGTTTTTGAAGAAAGAAGAGAAATTTTCTTAGATAAATTAGGTGGAAGAGCTGCTATTATCCCTGGGGCTAACCTTGTAAAGCATCATGCAGATTGTGAATATCCTTTTAGACAAGATAGTAATTTTTGGTATTTAACTGGTTTTGATGAGCCAGATGCGATCGCTCTTTTCTTATCGCACAAGCCCAAGGGAGAGAGATTTATTTTGTTTGTTTCTCCCAGAGATGTTATTAGTGAAGTTTGGCATGGGTTTAGATGGGGTTTAGAAGGTGCTGAAAAAGAGTTTATGGCTGATAAGGCTCACTCAAAAAATGAACTCAGAGATTTACTCCCAGGTTATATAAATGGTGTTGATGAACTTGTTTTTTCAATTGGTAAGCATCCATTCATTGAGAAAATAGTACTAGAGACTTTTTCGCAACAACTGGAAAATCGCTCAAGATTGGGAATTGGTGCAAATTCTATAAAATCTCCAGAAATTTATTTAAATGAGATGAGGTTAATTAAAAGTGATTTTGAAATTAAGAGAATGAGAGAAGCAATACAAATTTCAGCAGAAGCTCATGAACTTGTCAGAGAATCTATCTCATATAAAAAAAATGAAAGACAAATACAAGGGATTATAGAAGGATTCTTCTTGGAAAAAGGGGCAAGAGGACCTGCCTATAATTCTATTGTGGCTTCGGGAGATAATGCATGTATTTTGCATTACACTTCAAATAACTCTCCACTGAACCAAGGAGATTTATTGTTAGTAGATGCTGGCTGCTCATTAGCTGATTACTACAATGGAGACATAACAAGAACCATTCCAATAGGCGGAAAATTTTCTAATGAGCAGAAAATTATTTACGAAATTGTATTGAATGCTCAGAAAACTGCAATAAAGAGTGCTGTAACTGGATCAAATTCAAATAGTGTGCATAATGTTGCTTTAAGAATTCTGATAGAGGGATTAAAAGAAATTGGTTTGTTGTCGGGGAGTACTGAGGGGATCATTGAGAATCATTCATATAAACATCTTTACATGCATAGAACAGGACACTGGCTAGGGTTAGATGTTCATGATGTTGGAGCATATAGAATGGGAGACTATGAAGTGCCATTACAAAATGGAATGATTCTTACAGTAGAACCAGGTATTTATATAAGTGATAGGATTCCAGTTCCAGATGGACAACCCAATATTGATGAGAAATGGAAGGGCATAGGGATAAGAATTGAAGATGATGTCCTGATCAAAGATAAAAGTCCAGAAGTTTTGAGTTTTGCTGCACTTAAAGAAATTTCTGATTTAGAATTTTGAAATTTGACTTATGTAGGTAATAGATTTATTTTTTATAAAGCTTAAATTTCAAAAATGAATACCTCAGATTCATATGATTCGAACCTCTCTCAAGCAAGAGGGTTGGCTAGTCAGCTCGGTATGTTTGCTGAAGAAAATGATATCCCGAAAGATCTTTGGGATTCATTGGAAGCCACAATTTATAATTTTTATCAAGTTTCAAATGATAGATAAAAATTATAATTTGTAGGCATCAATAATTAAAATCAAAAAATTTTAATTAAATCAATCAAAATGGGACCATAAACTGATAAATTATTTATTGAATATAAAAAAGTGAATGACTTCATCAGATAAGTTAAATCAAACTTCAACTGAAAATAAAGAAACAAAAGGTGATCATCAAAAATCTAAAAATTCTTCTCCTAATCCAGGAATGATGGGTGCTTCGGCTGTATTAGCTGCTGCCACAATCGATGAGGATGGAGTTCCTTCTGGTTATACCCCAAAACCTGATGAAGGGAGGTTCATTATTAAAGTATTGTGGTTGCCTGATAATGTTGCTTTAGCAGTTGACCAAATAGTAGGAGGAGGACCAAGTCCTCTCACTGCATATTATTTTTGGCCAAGGGATGATGCCTGGGAAAAATTAAAAAGTGAACTAGAGAATAAAGGTTGGATTACAAATAATGAAAGAGTTGAAATACTGAATAAAGCGACAGAAGTTATCAATTATTGGCAAGAAGAGGGTAAAACTAAAAAATTAGAAGAAGCCAAGCTAAAGTTCCCAGAAGTAACTTTTTGTGGAACTGCTTGAAAACTAATTCTTTGCAGCTTGAATCCTAGCTTCTGCCTTCGAAATGTTTTTTAGGGCTTTAATTTTCTCTGGATTTTTTTCATTTTCGGAGAATTTACTAATTGCTAATTTTGCTTCTTTGAGATCTTTTTCAGCATCCTGGACATTAATTTCAGATCCAACTTCTGCATTGTTTACCAACACTATGACTTCGTCTGATTCAATCTCAGCGAAGCCTCCCATTAAAGCTATTGATTTCCACTGGGAATTTATTCTTAACCTTAAAACGCCTACATCAATAGCCGTAACTAAAGAAATATGTCCTGGAAGCACACCAATTTGACCAGTAGTACTTGGAAGAATAACTTCTTCCGCTTCGCCTTGATAAACGTTTTTATTAGGAGCTAAAACTTTAAGAGAAATTGCCATTTATTTTTAATTATTGGAGGTTAAATCTATATGTAATTTTTATTTTTCTGACTTTATTTTTTCAGCTTTTGCTTTGACTTCATCAATGTTGCCAACCAGGTAAAATGCCTGTTCTGGTAAGTCATCTAATTCACCTGACAAAATCATGTTGAAACCAGCTATGGTATCCTCCAACTTTACATATTTACCAGACATTCCTGTGAATATTTCTGCTACGAAGAAAGGTTGTGAAAGGAATTTTTCAATTTTTCTAGCCCTGTCGACTGTTAATCTATCTTCTTCAGAAAGTTCATCTAGACCAAGAATTGCGATGATGTCTTGAAGTTCTTTATATCTTTGCAAAGTTGATTGAACAGCCCTAGCTGTTTTGTAATGTTCATCTCCAACTACGGATGGTTGAAGCATTGTACTTGTTGAGTCTAATGGGTCAACCGCTGGATAAATTCCCTTAGCTGCGAGAGCTCTTGCGAGCACAGTTGTAGCATCTAAGTGGGCAAATGTAGTAGCTGGAGCAGGGTCCGTTAGGTCATCTGCAGGTACATAAACAGCTTGAATAGATGTGATAGACCCTTCTAATGTAGATGTAATTCTTTCTTGGAGTTCACCTACGTCAGTTCCCAAAGTTGGTTGGTACCCAACTGCTGAAGGCATTCTTCCAAGTAACGCCGAAACTTCAGAGCCTGCTTGTACAAATCTAAAAATGTTATCAACAAAAAGTAAAACGTCTTGTTTATTTACATCTCTAAAATGTTCAGCCATTGTAAGTGCCGACAAGCCTACTCTCATTCTCGCACCAGGTGGCTCATTCATCTGTCCAAAACATAAGGCAACTTTTGATTGGGTTAAATCATCTGCATTGATAACGCCTGATTCTTTAAATTCTTCATATAAATCGTTTCCTTCTCTAGTTCTCTCTCCTACACCTCCAAAAACAGAAACCCCACCATGTTCCTTTGCAATGTTATTAATTAACTCTTGGATAAGAACGGTTTTACCAACTCCAGCACCTCCAAATAATCCGACTTTCCCGCCCTGTCTATAAGGAGCCAAAAGGTCGATAACTTTTATTCCTGTTTCAAAAACTTTTGGCTTAGTTTCAAGGTCAGTTAATTTTGGAGCAGCTCTATGAATTGGTGCAGTATCTTTAGTTTTTACTGGACCTTGTTCGTCTACTGGTTCTCCAAGAACATTAAATATTCTTCCTAAAGTAGCTTCTCCTACCGGTACAGATATTGGTGCACCCGTGTCGATCGCCTCCATGCCTCTCACAAGGCCGTCTGTGCCGCTCATTGCCACCGCTCTGACTCTATGATCTCCAAGGAGCTGTTGAACCTCTGCAGTGAGTGCTATTTCTTGTCCAGCTGGATTTTTTGCTTCAATTCGTAAAGCATTTAATATCTTTGGCAATTTTCCAGCTGGGAATTCTACATCTAGAACTGGTCCAATTACCTGACGTACTACGCCCTTTGTTTGTGAAGAAGTTGATGGAGTTGCTACCATTTTTTATTGATTGGTGATGAATAGCTGATTTTTAACAGCTCATAATCCGAAAATACTACCACCTCATGGGTAGATTCGTTAAATGGGTTCGGCCACCCGCACAGTTGGAGTATGGTTTAAGTGCTGCTTCGCCGATTATGTTGTTGATGATACGGATAGAGAATTTCTCTTTCCATTTTTATGGCGCAAAGCGTCTCAATCATGACCCTCCGTTAATCTATGGCAGCTGTTTCACTTACAGTCTCTACAGTAAAACCACTGGGAGATAGAATATTTATTAAAGTTTCCGCATCTGAGGAAAAAACTGCTGGGGGCATACTTTTGCCTGACACAGCTAAAGAAAAACCACAGGTCGGAGAAGTTGCTCAGGTTGGTCCTGGGAAACTTAATGACGATGGTTCTCGACAAACTCCAGAAGTGAGTATTGGCGATAAAGTCTTATACAGCAAATATGCTGGAACAGACATAAAATTGGGTGCAGATGAATATGTCTTGCTCTCAGAAAAAGATATTTTAGCTGTTGTAAGCTAGAATATTTGTTTCAAAAATTATTAAAACTTATTATTAAATTACTGCCTAAACATGGCTAAAAGAATTATTTACAATGAGCAAGCTCGTAGAGCGCTCGAGAGAGGAATCGATATCCTTGCTGAGTCTGTGGCCGTAACGCTTGGACCAAAAGGAAGAAATGTTGTACTAGAAAAGAAATTTGGAGCTCCGCAAATTATTAATGATGGTGTCACAATCGCTAAAGAGATTGAATTAGAAGACCACATTGAAAATACAGGAGTTGCATTAATCAGACAAGCTGCTTCCAAAACTAATGATGCAGCTGGAGATGGAACTACAACTGCGACTGTTTTAGCGCATGCAATGGTAAAAGCAGGGTTGAGAAACGTTGCTGCAGGTGCAAACGCTATTACTTTGAAAAAAGGAATTGATAAAGCAACTGAATTTTTAGTTGGTAAAATTCAGGAAAACTCTAAACCTATCAGCGATAGTAATGCTATTGCTCAATGCGGAACTATTGCTGCTGGTAATGACGAAGAGGTTGGTCAAATGATTGCTAATGCAATGGATAAAGTTGGCAAAGAAGGAGTTATTTCTCTTGAAGAGGGAAAATCAATGACCACCGAATTAGAAGTAACTGAGGGCATGCGTTTTGATAAAGGCTACATTTCTCCTTATTTCGCAACAGATACCGAAAGAATGGAGGCTGTTTTAGATGAACCATATATACTGTTGACTGACAAGAAAATTGCTTTAGTACAAGATTTAGTTCCCGTTTTGGAACAAATCGCCAAAACTGGTAAGCCACTAGTCATTATTGCAGAAGATATAGAAAAGGAGGCTTTAGCAACTCTTGTAGTTAATAGATTAAGAGGCGTATTAAATGTTGCTGCTGTAAAAGCGCCTGGATTTGGTGACAGAAGAAAAGCCATGCTTGAAGATATGGCTGTACTAACTAATGGACAGCTTATTACTGAGGATGCAGGACTAAAATTAGAGAATGCTACTTTAGATATGCTAGGGACTGGTAGAAGGATAACCATCAACAAAGAAACTACAACTATCGTTGCTGAGGGTAATGAGCAAGCCGTCAATGCTAGATGCGATCAAATCAAGAAGCAGATGGAAGAAAGCGATTCTTCATATGACAAAGAAAAGCTTCAAGAACGTTTAGCAAAATTAGCTGGTGGAGTAGCAGTTATCAAAGTTGGAGCTGCTACTGAAACTGAGATGAAGGATAAAAAACTTCGTCTTGAGGATGCCATTAATGCTACAAAAGCTGCAGTTGAAGAAGGGATTGTACCTGGAGGAGGGACAACCTTAGCTCATTTATCTCCAATCTTAAAAGATTGGGCTGATAAAAATTTAGTGGGTGAGGAATTAATTGGAGCTAATATTGTTGAAGCTTCTCTGACAGCTCCTCTTATGAGAATTGCTGAAAATGCAGGTTCCAATGGTGCTGTCATTGCTGAGAATGTAAAATCTAAGCCATTCAATGATGGATTTAATGCTGCTACTGGAGAATATGTTGACATGTCTTCGGCTGGTATTGTTGACCCTGCGAAAGTTACCCGTTCAGGATTACAAAATGCAGCTTCAATAGCAGGGATGGTTCTGACTACTGAATGTATAGTTGCTGATTTACCTGAGAAAAAAGATTCTTCTGCTCCAGCAGGAGCTCCAGGTATGGGTGGCGATTTTGATTACTAAATCACTAGTCGACAATTAACTATCTTTTATTTAAGGGATCCTTTCAAAAGGATCCCTTTTTAAATGCAAACCTTATGCAATCCAGCCAGCGCTAAGAATAATTGCGAGAGACAAAAATATAATTAAAAAAGTCCAGGTTATTTTGTTGAGAGATGCTTCTGCACTACTTGCACTATTGAACATTGAGCTACCAGTTGCAGCTATACCACCCATCCCATCACCTTTGGGGCTATGAAGTAAAACTAAAAGTATTAGAAGAACTCCAGAGAATACCCATATCCAACTAAAAATTTGAATCATTGCTTAAAGACTTTTATTTACTTTAGACGTGTTGTACGACCTTATTATACCCTTTTAGTTCGACTCCTTTAATTAGGGATTTTCCTGTCATTTCTTTTGGAATTGGTAAATTTAATAATTGTAATAAAGTTGGAGCAATATCTGCCAAGCCAGCATTATCCCGCAAAGAAATTTCATTTCCCATATTTGGGATTTTTCTTTTTTCACCCTCGATAAAAATTAACGGAACCTTATTTATAGTGTGTGCTGTCCAAGGTTCTCCTGAAGGCCCTTTCATTACCTCTGCATTGCCATGATCTGCAGTTATGAGAATGCTTCCGCCCATTTCTCCAGTAGCATTAACTATTTTGCCTATACATTTATCAACTTTTTCTATAGCTTTAATTGTTGCATCCATGTTGCCTGTATGACCTACCATATCAGGATTAGCAAAATTGATTACAACAAAAGCATAGTTTCCACTTTTAATTGCTTTTGAGCAACTAGAGGTTAATTCTTCAGCAGACATCTCGGGCTTTAAATCATAAGTTGCGACTCTAGGAGAAGGAATTAAATGTCTATCTTCTCCAGGTAAAGGGATTTCTACTCCTCCATTGAAAAAATATGTGACGTGCGGATATTTTTCAGTTTCTGCTGTTCTGTATTGATTGAGTCCGTTTTCTGAAACTATTTGGCCGATAAAATTATTGAGTGATTCAGGTGGAAATACAACTTTAACAGGGAAGTTTGGATCATATTGAGTAAAAGTAACTAAGTCTAAGTTTGGAACGACTTTTCTTTTGAATTCTGAGAATTTTTTTTCTGAAAGGGGTTTAATGATTTGTCTTGCTCTATCTGGACGAAAGTTAAAGAAAATCAAACTATCCCCCTCTTTAAGATAGTTTTCAGAAATTCTTATGGGTTCAATAAATTCATCAGTTATATTTTTATCATAACTTTTTTTTATATAATCCAGAGGAGAAATATTGGTTACTTTAATATCTGGATTTGTCAAGTTAGCATATGCTCTTTCTGTTCTATCCCATAAAAGATTTCTATCCATCATCCAGTATCTTCCACAAATAGAAGCTATCTCGCCAGTTTTAAATTTATCAATGCATGACTCTATTTGAAGTAGATATTTAGATGCACTTTTTGCTGGAGTATCTCTTCCATCAGTAATAATATGAATTGCAACTTTTTTGATTTCATTGTCAGATGCCCATTTTATTAAACCTAATAAATGATCAATATGACTATGTACGCCTCCATCGGAGCATAATCCCGCGATATGCAAGGTAGAATCTTTTTTCTTTAATGAATCAGCCATATCCTTTAACTCGCTAACTATGCCTAGCTGATTGTTTTTTACAACATTTGAAATTCTAACAAGTTCTTGTTGGATTATTCTGCCAGAACCAATGGTAAGGTGACCTACTTCTGAATTGCCCATTTGCCCATCTGGGAGGCCTACATCAGATCCACTTGCACTTATAAGAGTGTGAGGATAAGCATGCCACAATGAATCCATAATTGGTGTATTGGCAGTCTTTATAGCATTGTCTGATTTACTTTCCCGATATCCCCATCCGTCTAGTATTGCAAGAACCACAGGGCTCTGTGAAACACATAATTTATTAATATTTTTGCTGCTAACTTTTGACATATTTATATCAAATTCCCTGATGAGTGATCCAATCTTAAATTTAGCTTTAAAAGCTACTCTTTAACAATTTATATTTAACATAGTTAGCTTTTGCTAATTTATGGAAAAATTGAACTAATTTTATTTTATTGATAAATCATGTCCAATAAAACAAAAAGGATCGTAATACTTAATGAGGTAGAGCTTAGAAAAACCATTTCACGTTTAACTTCTGAAATTATTGAAAAAGTAAAAAACCTAGACAACCTCGTTTTGGTGGGTATTCCTACTAGAGGCTTTGATTTGGCTAAAGCTCTTGAAGAAAAATTATTTTTTAAGACAGGTTTAAAAATAAAAAAAGGAATAATTGATCCTACTTTTTATAGAGATGATCAAAATAGAGTTGGCACTCGACTAATAAAAGCAACTGATATTCCGACTCCTATTGAGAAAAAAGAAATTCTCTTAATAGATGATGTAATATATACCGGAAGAACCATTAGAGCTGCAATGGATGCTTTATATTCATGGGGCAGACCTAAAAGAGTGATGTTGTTAGTTATGGTAGATAGGGGTCATAGAGAATTACCTATTCAACCAGATTTTTGTGGAAAAAAAGTCCAAACTAGTAAAAATGAAAGTATTAATCTACGGCTAAATAATGTTGATAATGAAGAAGGAGTTTTTCTTGAGTAACTTTGGTTCAAAAAATATTTCCTAAATTATATTCTCCTAAAAATTCATCTTCAATATCGAAACACTTAACTAGCAAATCTGCTTTTTCAGTGATTTTGAAGAAAAGTTTTAAGTTATCTTTTCCAATAAGAGATTTATTTTTTAGTTCAATTTTAAGTGGTTTTTTAGACCATATTATAACTTCTTCTTCATTCTGAAACTCTGATAAGATCGGCAATCCATTTTTAAAAATTACATCATACTCTCTTTGTTTTTTCGTTTCTCCAATAATGATTTCAAATATTTTCTGATTATTTTTACTAGCTTGAAGGACCAATTTAAATGGGTTGTCAGTTGGCCATGTTTGGCCTTTGCAAAAGATAGGATGCCAGAAGTGTTTTTGTTCTCTTTTATTGAATAATCTTATGGATAATCCCTTGTTTAATATATCTTTAATTTTTACGCCTGGTGTCATTGATAACGCTCCAAGAGCTATTGATTCAATGGGAGGTGGCGACATTATTTGAATTTTTGAAATCTTTTTTGTTATCCACTCTTTAATTAGTGGTATTTGAGTCCCCCCTCCAACCAAAATAATTGCACTTAAGTCATCTACTGTGCAAAATTTGCCCCTTGCTTCATTTAATAAATCTTTGAGTAGAGCGTCAAGATGATCTAGAAGATTATTCTCAATAACAATTTCCTCAAATATTTCTTTACTTAGGTAAAATTCTTTTTCTTTATATCCTTCAATTAAAAATTTTGTTGGATATTTATTTTCATATTTTATCTCCGACGAGCTGAGTTTACACTTTATTTCTTCTGCCTTTAAAAGATTAATTTCATATTTATTTTCTGGAATAAAATAATCAACAATCCATTGATCAATATCTTTACCTCCAATTTTTGAACCTGCTTTACTGATTATTTCGGCACACTTTATTTTTTGTTTTGAAATTGAACTTACATCAGTTCCATTGAATTTTAATAATTCAGCTATGGGACTTGATTTACCTTCTCCTCCCTCTATTTTGACTATATTCATATCTATTGTGCTACCTCCAATATCTAATGTCATAATTTTTGACCCAAATGGAATTTTAATTCCTAAACTTGCCGCCGTAGGCTCATCAACTAGTGCTATTTCATCTACAGAAATATTTTCACATAGGTTAACTAACCATTCTCTATAACCCTTATATGTATCAATAGGAGCAGTTAAAATAAGTCTCTTGATTTCATATTTTTGAGGAATGTTTGCTAACAAAAATTTAAAAAATTTTTCACCACATTCTTTGGGGTTTAAAATGTTTTTTTTATTAATTTTTTCAATTGGATTTCCAATTAATCTTTTAAAATTTGAATGATAAAAAAGATCAGAATTAGAGCTATCCCTCATATTTGCGGCACTTAAACCGATTTTTAGCATTTTTGAAGGTTCTTCGAACCAAACTACTGTGGGGATAACTCCTGGAGATGATGTAATATTCGGTATTTCAACTAAAACAGAATTAGTATCTTTTTGATCTTGAAAAGCTACTACAGTATTAGTATTTCCTAAATCAATAGCAAGCGTTCCAGATAAATTCTCTTCCATATGAAATTTCTTGAATCAATTAAGTTCTTTTTGTAATTTATGTTTTGAATCGGTACAATTAATTGTAAAATATATATTATATTATCAAGAATTTTTAATGAACATATCAAATAATGCGGCAATTGATCCTAATGACCTTGCAAAAAGAGGTGAGAGCTTAATAAGAAAATCGACTAATAGATATTTAACTACAGTTAAAATTGCCTTTAGAGCTAAACAAAGACGTTTTGATGATTTTGATGGACTTTTAGAGGAATCAACTATTAAACCCGTTCAAAGGTCAATCATTGAACTAAGCGATGAACAAGATCAACCTGATTTACTTCCTGGTTAATTTTGGTAAAAAACCAAAAAAGATGGAGATTACTAAGAGATTTTAAAAAAGGCAAATTTTGCTTTTTGATTGGTGTTGACAATTGGTCAATTGAGTTACAAAAAAGTGAATTTCACTCACTTTACCTTTTACTTTTGAAAATTAATGAACAACTCTTAGCTATCAAGAATGAACTGATGGATGAAGAGACTATTTTTTTAGAATTAGAACAACTTCCTTGGTATATTGAGTTGGAAGGAAAAAAGAATGGATGGAGTTTAAGATTTGTTTTTGAAAGTCAAGACCAAACAAGATCTTTCGAAATGTATTGGCCGATACAAATAGCACAAAATTTATTTTATGAAATCAAAAAAATGTGGGAATCAATGGATTAGAAGATAAATAAAATTGGAAATTTTGGTAAATATTTCCCCCTTTGAAAAAAAATTTTTCACAACTTTTCCACAACTATTTTTTTAAAAATATCTAATTATCTAAATCATGTGGAAAACTTCTAATTTTATTAAATTCTTTACATTTTAATGAGATTTAATTTGCAAAAATTAATTTCAATGAACCACCTTTTTATGACTTGATTCTCATCATTCTATGGTTTGAGACTATTCCTTAATAAAACTTGTTGACGATTTAGCAATTTTGGAGAAAACTTAATCTTGTAGATTTAATTTCAAAAATTTTTTCAATATGCAAAAGTTAAATTACGACGAAAATCTAATAGTTTTAAATCAGAAAGATAAAGTAATTAGTTTCAAATGCGAACTTCAAGAAAATCTTCAAAAGGCTATGAAAGAATTTGTTGAGGAGCATCCTAACTGGGATCAATACAGGATACTACAAGCAGCTATTGCAGGATTTTTGATGCAAAAGGGATTCCAAAATAGAGATTTAACGAGGCTCTACATTGGCAATATGTTTTCTATGAATTTTAAGGATTAAAATTTTTTTATATTTTTTCTAGTAGTATTTTTGCAATATCACTTCTTACAGGTAGGATAGACAACCTATTTCCTTTTTTTACGACTAATAACTCATCCTCATTAAATAAAGTCTTTAATTCAGGTAAACTTAAAATCTTATCTGACTTGGATTTATATTCAACTTTTACACAATCCCATCTCGGATTATCAGGTTTCGATTTTGGATCAAAATATTTTGAGTCTTTATCAAATTGAGTAGGATCAATAATATTTAGATCTATTACCTCCATAAGCCCCACAATACCTGGGGGTTTACAGTTCGAATGATAGAAAAAAACTTTATCTCCTTTATTCATTTTTCTCATAAAATTTCGAGCCTGATAATTTCTTATTCCATCCCATAAAGTTACACCGTCATTTTTTAAAGTATCTATGCTATAAGCATCAGGCTCACTTTTCATTAGCCAGTAGCTAGGTTCCTGTTGTACCATAGGATCTCGGCGAATATATAGGGTTTGAGTAAAGTTTGGGTAACTTCTTTGAATATGAATTTATTATCCATCAAAGTTTCTATTTAGGAAAGTGTACCCCTTTCCTCTATATATCATGACGGTACCCCTTTATAAATTACGCTTATCTGTTGGAAATATTGAAGGAAAAATCTTTAATCGAGAATTTATTAAATAATGACTTACCTATTTGTGAACCCACACTGTTGTTCTTGAGTTCTTTTTGATATGCCTCTTTGCTTGAGAGAATGATATCTTTAATCGAGAATTTATTAAATAATGACTTACCTATTTGTGAACCCACACCGTTGTTCTTGAGTTCTTTTTGATATGCCTCTTTGCTTGAGAGAATGATATCTTTAATTGACAATTTATTAAATAATGACCTTCCTATTTGTGAACCCACACCGTTGTTCTTGAGTTCCTTTTGATATGCCTCTTTGCTTGAGAGAATGATATCTTTAATCGAGAATTTATTTAAGAATGACATTCTTATTTGGGAAAATTGCTTTGTAGATGATCACATCATCTCGTAATTATCAAATTTAGTTTTTAACTTTGCTGCTTTATGTATTAGTCCAACTGCTTCTTTTCTTCCAGTAGCTTGTTGCGCCTGATGCATTAATTCAGCATATTTTTTTACGATTTTCTTTTGCATGGTTTAGATTAGATAAAGACCGTTTTTTAATCTAAAGTTGCAAGGAACAACTTTCAGAAGATAAGGAATCAACGGTAAAACCTCAGAGTCAACAAATTGGAACGGGTTAACTCGTGTGTTAAATATTTAATCAATTAGCTAAATACCTGTTGGTATCTATGATTACATTGTTTTCAAATCCTGATTTATTTTAGTTTTATCTAAAGTGGAGAAGATTTCTTTTTAAATAATGAGTGTGTTTTAAATCTTGAATTGATCTCTAATAATTTATGGTTGGCTTCAGTTGTATCCCTGCAACTGCCTCATGACAACCATGTATTAATTTTAGGACTGCTTTAGTATTTTTTGATTCAAAATATATACCTCTTCCCGTACCTAATAGTTCCTCAAACCGACCTATAAATTTCAAGGCTATAGGAGGACAATATAAGTATAGATCTAGGAGGTCTAAATGAAACTATTCAATCAATTCACAATCCTTCCAAGATACCTAAAAGCATTTAATTATGCTGGAAACAGAATGGAAGAAATAACAAGAAATCTTGATAGAGATAACCATTTATTTGAAGACTATTGGAAGAGGGAATGTAGAGAACATCCAACTAATCAGCATTGTTTAGTCTATTGCGACTGAGAATTTTAATCTTAAGGGTTGACAACTGAGTATAAATACTCTATAAATAAAGTGTAGTAAATGCTACCAAATCGTCCGATCTACTATTAGATAGACCGCAGTACGAATCAAGCCATAGGACGGGGACTTGATCAAGACCAGGAGCTGCATAATGGTAAACATGTATTTTAACGGCAAATCTTTCGTATATTGCAAGAGCCAAGAAGAGAAAACAATAAAGCTTACTTATAGAGGATCTAGTTACTTGAGATAAATAAAATCTCATATCTATTAAATATTCAATAAACTATTTTTTTAGAGGTGTTATGCCATGAAATTTACTAATTCTCCTTTTGCCATACTCGATAAGAACATGAACGCATTAGAT
Source organism: uncultured Prochlorococcus sp. (assembly GCA_902534675.1). GTDB lineage: Bacteria > Cyanobacteriota > Cyanobacteriia > PCC-6307 > Cyanobiaceae > Prochlorococcus_A. The sequence continues at coordinate 6,450 of CACAQQ010000001.1, read as the reverse complement.
TATCAAAAAAGAAATTTAAAATATGAGGACTATTGGGTAAGAGAAAATGATAATCAAACAAAAGAAGATTTTAAATAAAGTATCTTTTGCTTTTGCAGATAGATAATACTTTGTTTATTTTGTTTTACAAAGAATATAAAGCCAGCTAAAGAAAGTAGCGAAAGCAATTATTAAAGCAATACTGTTATTCAATGGACTTAAATATCTTTCTATCAAAAGTGGTACATATAGAATCACCAAATACCAATAAAGAGCAGATAGTAATCCAAACAATAAAGCCAGAAGAATATAAAAAGGTAAGATATATAATCTTCTTTTTTTAATTCTTTCCTCTGTAATATTTTCGGTTAAACCAATTCTTGACCAATAACCACCATTTAATTGGAGAAAAAACTTTAAAAATATTCCGTAAGTATTTATAAAAAATCTAGATAAAGCAAATAACGGGGAAATTATAAATCTTTGCATTACTGCTTTAAAAATTAAATTTGTTCAGTTATGGAAATCTGGCTTATATTATTAACTTTTTTTTCTCTATATTTCGTTAAGAAAAATACCATTGAGCTAAAAACAACTAAAAATCCTATTAATGATATTCGATAGAAAAGGTCATCAGACATATCAAAAAAAGCTGATCTTTTAAATTTGTTTCTCATCAAAAAAAGAGGGTTTTATCCCTCTAAGTTTAGATCGACTGTCAATCAAGTTATTTTTACTTGTGATGAGTGTGTTTCTTAGGTATAAGTGGTCTAAGGACTTGTCCTTTTCGTAAGGACTTGAGCCTAGCGGTTTCAAGGTTAACCCCGCACTCCTACACACGAGTACAAAAACCTTTTTAATTAATGCAGATTACTTCCAAGACACTTAGCTTGCTACTTAATGTAGTTTTTGTGATTTGTGTCTTTGTCATTTGAAGACTATTCATCAAAAGAGATTAATAGTTTCAGGGTTTTCTTACTTCGAACCGAACTCAATATCGGTTAGTTTTTTAGTCTTTAAAAGTTTGAGTAAAGTTTGAGTAAAAAATTACGATTCCCTGAAATCCCAGTAATAGCTAGACGCGCTCACTTTTCATTAGCCAGTAGTTTATTTCAGTCATATCAATGATTTAGAAGAAAATTACAATGTGTGAACGGTGTGTGAACAGAATATTAAAAACGTTCAAATCTAGGTTAATTATCCATCAAATTATCTATTTAGGAAAGTGATGGTTGGTATGGAGTAATTAATTCTCTAAATATTATTGTTTTTATCACTTAAATCACAAAATAAATATTTAAAATCGAAAACAGAAATGATTTTCATTTTCATATTGGTGTAAATTTTATACATTAGGTAGTATTTTTTTTTAATGAGTCAAGTCTTTTTAATATCAGGTTCGCCAGGATGCGGTAAGACAAATTGGATACTAAATACTTTTAAGAATTATTCTGGTAATTGTGGTTACTTACGTCTTGGAGGATATTCCGAAATTAATTTAGAGCAAGCTATAAATTCAAAAATTGATTTTGCTTTTTTGAAAGATCAAATTCCTAACTTATTAGACTTATCTATTTCAAACTCAATATCAGAGAAAGATAAAGAAAACATTTTAATTATTATTGAATTTCCACAATTTTTTACACCTAAATCTCAGGGTATTAATGGAGTTGATCTGAGAATTATTAATGAACTTGAAAAATATAATCTCCAGCCAAAAAGATATCTTCATTTTGGTAGAGATCCAGAATTATCAATTAAAGATACTTTAGATTTCAGAGAAATTGAATCAATAAGTCTTGATCTTAAAAAGCATATTTGGGATCCTGCAAGCTTGAATACTTTTTGGTTTGAATTAGTTAATGGTGCTTATGGGGATGTATATAGAGCAAAAGCATTAATGAACTTACCTGATGGGCGTTACATCTTGTTTAATTGGATAGTCAGTCAGCAAGGATCTCAATATCAAACATTAAACCAAGTTGCCCCTCTTAATGGAAGACCAGAAAGATGTTCTGAAATTGTTATACAAGGGAAAAATTTAAACTTCGAGTCAATAAAAGCAACGATTCATAATTGCCTTCTTAATGATGCTGTACTAGATCATCATCAAACTTCACTTAGAAATTCACAATTACAAACTGCTCGCCGTTAACTTAAAAATGAATCAAGCTGTCATCTCATGTTTACATGCAAATCTACCTGCAGTAGAGGCTGTCTTAAAAGATATTGAACTCCAAGGAATCACAAATATTATCTGTCTTGGAGATCTAGTGGGTTATGGTCCTCAACCTAATGAGGTTATTGAGTTAATAAGAGATAAAGAAATTCCTACTTGTCAGGGATGTTGGGACGAAGACGTTGTTGATGGATTAGATGCTTGCGATTGTAGTTATCCTTCTCAGCTTGCTGAAAAAAGAGGTCATTTTGCTCATCAATGGACTACAGATAAATTAACTACAGAAAATAAGGATTATCTAGCTAATCTACCCTACTCAATACGTAAAGATAAGTGTCTCTTTGTTCATGGTAGTCCTAATAGTCAACATGAATATCTTCTACCCGATATGGATGCATTCGCAGCTCTTGAGAGAGTTGAAAATGCCAGAGCAGAGATTCTATTTTGTGGTCATACTCACCAACCTTATATTCGCGAATTAGCAGATGGTTCAATTGCTGTAAAGATCAAAAATGCTGTTACCAAAGATACTCAAGAAAAAGAAATTCAATTGCCGATGCGAAGAATAGTAAATGCAGGTTCAGTTGGAGAGCCAAGACATGGAGGAACTAAAGCTACTTATGTTGTTCATAACGATGTCACTAATGAAGTAAAAATTAGAGAAGTGGAATATGATATTGAACTTACTTGTAAAGCAATAATAGATGCCGGTCTTCCTCCGATTTTTGCATGGCGTTTAAAAAATGGATTCGAATTTGCAGAACAAGCTGAAGATGCATCTCATGTTTGTGAAAGATGATAGAACGCTGGGCACTCGTAAGTGGTCTTAAAGGGGATCTAGATACTTATGAGCTTATTCAAAAAGACTTAAAAAAAACTCCTGGAAATATAACTCTTTTTGTTTTGGGGGATATGATAGGTCCTGAAAAAAACTGTAATAGGCTTCTCCATAGGTTAATTAATCCAAAAAGTAATGATTTACAACCATGGTGCATATATGGTTGGTGGGAAGAACAAATCCTCTTGGAAAGTGGTTACCGTGGTGATCAAAGAGCTGAAGCTTTGAGAATAAATAAGGGTGAAGAAGTAGTTAAGTCTCTTACGAATGCTGTAGACAAATCATTTCTTGATTGGATAGCAGCACTTCAATTTGGTTTTGTTGAACTTGATTGTGGTTTGATTCACGGAAGCTCAAAAGATGTTGGCGAAAATTTAACACTAGATACGCCGCCACTGACACTCCTTGATAGACTTACACGTCTTCAGGTAAACAGATTATTTACTGCAAGAAGTAAACAACAGTTTCACTTGGAATTGACAGAGGGGATTGTTAATTCTGAAGTAGAAGATTTAAATGGAAATCGTAAGAAAGAGCAGAAAGTTCCTCAAAAAGCTGTTATTGGTATTGGGGCAGGAAAAAATTATACTATTTATGATGTCGGGACTGATAATACTCAATTCGTACAAGCAGGATATAAAACAGAAAAAAGAATTAAGGGATTTGGAAGGCTTTAGTTTTTAGTATCAAGTACCCACTTCATTAGCCAAAAATTTTCTTCAGTCATATCAAGGGAATTGAAGGAATTTATCTGCTAGAATTTTGCTAGAATCAGATTTTTTTTATATGTTTATTATCCATCAAAGTCACAATTTAGGAAAGTAATGGGTGGCATGGGGGTGCATAGGACCGAGCTGCATCGTATATATGATGTGATACATTTCTGTTAAAAGTTTACGGGTACAACCTTTCAATAGCTTCTTTCTGTTCTTGCTTTTTTATGTCTTCAGCATCTAAAACAGGGCACGAGTTTTGATTTAGTGATAAGAGGAAAGTGCTTTTTTTGAATAGTTTGAAAAGTGGTGTAAGTAATAAGTTTTTCATTTATTCCCAAGTTTTCATATCAGAGAAGTCGCTTGCTATTGCATGAAGCATCCCTCCTACAAATGATCTAGGGCAACCAAGTTTGTTAACTAAAACTTCTGATTGTTTTTTGATATCTTCCCATGTAGGTCTGATATCCTCATTTATTTGTTTAAGGCTAGGTTTAAATTCTTCTGAATCATTCATATTAAAAGGTATTAACTTATTGAAATTCAAATGATAGTAAAGAAAATCTCATTCATTTAGATAAATATTCAATAAAAATTACAAAATAAATTCTTTAGAAATTATTCTAAGCTGATTTAAATTCAGATTATTTAAATAATTATTTGCAATCAATTTTTCCTCATTAATTTTGAGATCTTTAATCTCAGAAATAATGCTATTAGATATTAAATCAATTAAATGTTCTTTATCCATGACTTATTTATAAACCCAAAACAAACATTAATTATTTAAAGTCTTCAATTCAACATATAAGTAAAAATACTCAGATAAATATAAAACTCATAGGTTTGCTAAATCACTTTAGATGATTGGTATAGGGTGCACGCGAATTATCAGCTACTCACACTTGAGCTTTTTATGTAACATAATAAGTTTACATAAAGTAACAATTAAATGAAAAGACTTTTTCCTTATATAGCTTTTGCATGTTTAACTGGTTTTACAGCTACGACCGGTTTACCAGTTATAGCAGGCGGTTGTAGTAGCCACATGAACAAAAAAGCTGAAATCAAATGTGCTGAAGATGATACTGAATGTCAAATTGAAAAAGCTGAAAAGTTTGATTTAAGAGATTCTCTCAAGTCATAAAATTATGACTCAAATCGGTTTATTTATGAACTCTGCCCCAAGAGATTTAATCGAGTTCGTATTCTTTGCTGCTGTTGGTTTTACTGCAGGATTATTGGGATTAATTTAGTTATAGAAAATTGATCCATTCTTTTTTTCTCCTAACCTTTTCAAGTCTTTCTTTCTTTTATGTGATGGCTTGCTTATGGAGAGATTTAATTAATCAAAAGTAAAAAATATTTTTTAAATTACCTTTTATAGATAAATCTTTGTATGTCTTCGAATAGATTAGATTTTGATTTGAAAAATCCATTACTTTTTAAATAAGATTTTCCTTTTTCTATATTTTCAATTCTTTTTTCATAAGAATTTTCATCTAAATTTTTTTGCATAAAAAAAATAGTCGGACTTTTATTATGAATACTGCTCACAAAAAAGCGGTTACCTTAAATACAAAATTTAAATTCTTTTTTGAATTGCTTTTCATTCAAACTAAAAATCAAATAAAAAGTTTCTTTCTTAAATTATTAAGACTCTTTTGATATCTTGTTCTTCATGTCCTCAATATTATTAATTAATTTGTCTAACCATTCTGTATTATCTTCTGGTTTTAAATATTTAATTTTTGGTTGATTAATTTCAAGAGTCTCAAAATCTCCACTCATAAATTCTCCTTTGTATATTCGTTTAACTACCTCTTTGTTCTAATTGATTTGAACAAAATACTGCGTATCTAATGTGTGCGGTTTGATGAACATATTGGTACGGAAAGAGGTATCTTTTTTTTAGCCATTTAAATCTATTGCTGACTTAGAATAAAAACATGGTTGTCATGAGTCGGTTGCGTTGCTCCAACTGAAATCAACCATAAACTTTAAATTGCATTTAATAAAATGACTTACTACAGTTGCTTTGATCAAAAAGGAAACATAATTGCTCGTTGTCAGACTAAAGAAGATATAAATGTTCTTAAGAAAATGGGCAGACCAATAATGGAAATAAAAGAAATGAAAAAAGAGGAATCAGTTGTTTGTTCTTTAACTGGTAGTCCATCCGATTACAACGAAGATTATTAAGAGTATGACTCAAAGAACACTTCAATTAAATCAACATGGAAGATCAGTAGTTCTTTTGTTGGTTGCATTGAATAGCATTTGTACTTTCTTTTCTACTTTTGAAAAAGCATTAACTGATCGTGAAAGAGTGAGATAAAAATATTTAGTTATTTGTGGATTAACAGTAAATCAATAAAATTTAAGACATAAAAAAAGACCCTGTTAAAGGTCTTTTTTTAATGGTGACGACAGAAAGGAGATCTATTTGATAATCAGATTAAGAATTTTCTTAGAAATTAGTTTTGGAAGTAAAAGTGATTACTCACTTCTTCATGTTTTACAAACGACTTAATTTTTAAGATAGTTCAGAATTAATCCCGAAAGTTTAATTTCTGATCACTTAACTTACTTTCCGTAAAGGTTAGAAAAGTTAATTTACCTTGGTGTTGCAGACCATTGGTTAGTGAAGATCTAATTGGTCAACCTTGGTAGAGTCGATCACCAGAACTGTCGTATAAATAAAGTAATCGTTTTAGAATATTTTGCATGAATCCTTAAGA